>NZ_JADXDQ010000013.1:0-41117 GCF_015831295.1 Streptococcus sp. NLN64 | reverse complement strand
GCTTTAAAATTTAAAGTAGAGGCCATCCTATTAACTTATTCCATATTACTTCATCAAAGCCAGATCGAAAATGGTTTCAGTCTAAAATATTCACTTGCTTACCCTTAAATCAACTAGCACAACGGGTGTATTTTGTATGCACCTACTAACTTTTTAATAAATTTCAAAAACATAATATACCTTCGTCCGTTTTTTGTCCGTCAAAATCTTTTAAAAATACTCATTTAACTCAACTTTCACACTTCTCAAAATCGCTTTAAATCAACATTTTTAGTCATTGTTTCGAAATTATTACAAAAAAATTCAGCCTGCAGGGGGAGTGGGAAAGAACTCCCTTGGATTCGTTACAAGTCTTTATTTCAAGTTGTAAACTGAAATGGTTACTCCCCAAACCAACCTCGCTCTTTTATGGTTAAGCTCGGGTTCAAACAGTCTCTTCCCAGACTGTCTTCACTTTTTATTCAAGGCTCAGGTACAAAGGCATATTGAATGCCTTTAGAGTTTCTAAACATACTAAGTTCATGTCAATATTGATTAGTTTTTTTGGAGGTCAAAGAGTCAGGAATCGACTCTTTGAGTTTCTGGATATTTGCTTCGCCCTCCTATCTGTTACCTCAAACAGCCTTTTAGCTGTTTGACCGAATCAACCACTGCATCAAAGAATTTTTGCTAAATAAATGTTAGAGGAATGTTAGAGGCTGGTACTTTTTACCCAGCCCCCAACATTTCCCCTTAAAAGAAATCATCTCATCAGCTTTTTCCTTCTAATTAGGATAAAATAAAGTAAAAGAAAGGAGTTCCCTATGCCACAATTTCTCGGACAAGAAGTCCATCTTATCGGTAATCGTCCCCAAATCGGAGATTTGGCTCCTGATTTCACCCTCCTTAACAAGGATTTGGAAAAAGTTAGTTTAGCTGATTTTGATGGGAAGAAAAAAGTTCTCAGCATCGTTCCATCCATTGACACAGGAGTCTGTTCGGTACAAACTCGTCAATTTAATGGCAATCTTGCCAATCGCGAAGACACAACTATTATTACAATTTCCATCGATACTCCCTTTGCCCAAGCTCGCTGGTGTGGGGTCGAGGGTCTAGACCAAGCGGTTATGCTTTCTGATTACTTTGACAATTCCTTTGGAAAAAGCTACGGTCTTCTTATGGAAGAATGGCACATTCTCTCACGCGCCGTTCTGATTCTTGATGAAAGCAACACAGTTCGCTATGTCGAATACCTCGAAGACGTCCACCAAGAACCCGATTACCAAGCTGCTATTCAAGCCTTGGATTCCCTATAATCTATCAATCCGCTAGAAATCTAGCGGATTTTTTCAACAATCAGCTACTGTAGCTTCCTAATTTGTACTTGTTTGGTAACCTGATACTAACAATTCTTTAGGAACAGCTCATGAACGAATCTAATGATTACCAAATTGTCTTTGATGATGAACGGGATATCTAATCCCTCTCCTTTCAATAACGTAAGCTTTCCTCTGTCTTTTTTCATGGTATAATTTAGGAAGCAAAACAAATAAAGGATTGACCATGAATCAACTCTACCTTCTTATTCTCGGCTGGATCTCAGCCGGTATTTTTGGCTATCTGAACTGGAAAAAGCCTAATACTAACCTCACTCCCATCTTCTTGGGAGTAACTGGAATTATCCAAACCCTTTACCCAACCTGGCCTTTGGGGTTAGCCTACTCCCTGATGCTCCTCTGGAATGTTTGGCGACCTGAGCGGGAACAAATCTCCGTCTGGCAGATGTTGCCCTTCTTCTTTTTAACCATCTTTGCCATTCCCAATCCTCTTTGTTGGGGATACATGCTAACCTGGTCTTTTTTCCGGGATAATCGCAGTCTGTTCAACCCCATCGTGATGATGATTTTCCTCATCTTCAGCTATCTTTACCTAGCCCAACTGAGCGCCGAGTTAGGCTTGGAAACCATCAGCAATATTTTCACAGGAGTCCTCTTCATACTCCTGCCTTTGCTGATTTTAGCCGGTGGATTCTTCCTCATTTACAATGGTTTCGTCCTTCTCCGCAAGGAGGGGCGCTCCAAGGCCAACTACTTCTCCCTCTTTCTGGGCCTTGCTGTGGTGCTCTTTTATGCCCTCGTCCTCGTGCGGCTAACCTATTATGAATTTTTCCTCCAACACCCGCTCCTCGATATCCCCTATTTCATCGCCATTTACACCTATATCCTTTTTGGGATTACCTTTACTGGATTTTTGATTTATTCTTGGTTGTATTTGCATTTGCCCAAAAAGAAAAAATATGACTTTATCATCATCCATGGGGCGGGTCTCCTAGGAGGCGAAAAGGTAACTCCTCTGCTCCGGAAGCGGGTAGATAAAGCCATCGAGGCCTATCGTCGATCCAAAAATCCCGCTGTCAAACTCATTGCCAGCGGAGGTCAGGGACCTGACGAGAAAATTAGCGAAGCCCAAGCCATTCAAAACTACATTCTTGAAACCACCGACATCCCAGCAGAAGCCATCATCTTAGAAGATCGCTCGGTCAACACCTACCAAAACCTCCTCTACTCAAAGAAATTAGGAGAACAACTGGTCACAGACCCACGCTTCCTCTTTGTCACCAATGATTACCATGTCTTCCGAACCAGCATCTACGCCCAACAAATCGGCATGAAAGGTGATGGACTTGGATGTAACACAGCCAGTTATTACATCCCCAGTGCCTTCTTACGGGAATTAGTGGCCATTATCGTTCGCCTCAAATGGCTCTACGTGGCCCTCTACGCCCCATTCTTCCTACTTTTGTGGGTTGGGTATCATTAATAAACAGCCAAGAGGTTGGGTCTAGCGCCCCAACCTCTTTTATCATTTCCACCTATTTTCAAAATCTTCCATAACTTGAGATAGACTACGCCCGGGATCTATTTCTGCTTCTTTGTAAGCAGAAACCAGCATATCTTTCAGCTCCTGGGAGGTTAAGTGGTCAACCTGAATTCGTCTAGGTCCTTTATCCAAGGATAAATCAAATGGAACACTTTTCTTGATTGCCACTTGTTTCAGCAGCAGATTAATCAAGGTTGACATGGGCAGTCCTAGTTTTTGTAAGACTTGTTCGGCGGCAATTTTATCAGCTTCATCAACACGAACATTGATAGTTGCAGTTTTTCCCATAGGTTTACCTCCTTCTTTTGCTCTCATTGTACTACAAATGTATAGTAAATTCCATTACGAACTAGACAAATTGACTTGAAATACCTCAACTAAGTTAAGAATCAACTGGAAAACGAATCCCCATCGTCATTCTTCACAACTCATTTTCTCCGATTGTCAAATGCTTAATTTTTGGGATTTTTGCTATAATGGAAGACATGGATACTTTAATCAAAACAACCGCAAAAAATAGCGCTTTTCGCGCTTTTGTCATCGATGCGACTGAAACGGTGCGTGCTGCCCAAGAAGCCCATCAAACCATGGCCAGTTCCACAGTAGCCCTTGGTCGGGCCCTCATCTCCAATTTACTACTTGCCGCCAATCAAAAAGGCGATACCAAGATGACCCAAAAGATTATCGGGGATTCTTCTTTCGGCCACATTATCTCTGTCGCCGACAGCAAGGGACATGTTAAGGGTTACATCCAAAATACCGGTGTAGACATTAAGAAAACCGCAACTGGAGAAGTCTTGGTGGGACCTTTCATGGGGAATGGTTACTTTATCGTCATCACAGACTACGGCATGGGCAATCCCTATACGTCCACAACTCCATTGATTAGTGGGGAAATCGGGGAAGATTTAGCCTACTACCTTACTGAGAGTGAACAAACACCATCAGCGGTCGGACTCAATGTCTTGTTGGACGAAAACGACAAGGTCAAGGTGGCTGGAGGCTTCATGCTTCAGGTTCTTCCTGGTGCCAAGGAGGCAGATATCGCTCGCTTTGAAAAGCGCATCCAAGAAATGCCTGCCATTTCGACTCTCTTGGAATCGGATGACCATATCGAAGCCTTGCTGGGGGCTATTTATGGGGAAGATGAATTTACCCGCCTGAGCGAAGAAAAGGTCACTTTCAACTGTGACTGTAGTCGGGAACGGTTCCTAAACGCCTTAGCTAGCCTTCCAAATCAGGACTTGCAAGAGATGGCAGACCAAGATCAGGGTGCAGAAATCACCTGTCAATTTTGCCAAAAAGAATATAAATTTACCGATAAAGATTTAGAGGAACTCATCAATGAAAAATCTGAATAAACCTTTCAATATTGGAAATGTCGAGATCCCCAATCGGACCATCCTAGCGCCAATGGCTGGGGTAACCAACTCGGCCTTTCGAACCATTGCCAAGGAACTTGGAGCTGGTCTCGTGGTCATGGAAATGGTCTCCGATAAAGGAATCCAATACAACAACGAAAAAACGCTCCACATGCTCCACATCGACGAGGGGGAAAACCCTGTGTCGATCCAGCTTTTCGGAAGCGACGCAGATAGTCTGTCACGCGCTGCCGAGTTCATCCAAGAAAACACTCGGACCGACATTGTGGATATCAACATGGGCTGTCCTGTGAACAAGGTTGTGAAAAACGAAGCCGGTGCCAAATGGCTCAAGGATCCAGACAAAATCTACCACATCCTTAAGACGGTTAAATCCCATCTAGATATCCCACTTACTGTTAAAATGCGGACGGGTTGGGCTGACCCAAGCCTAGCTGTTGAAAATGCCCTCGCAGCCGAAAGCGCTGGTGTAGATGCACTGGCTATGCACGGACGGACCCGGGAACAAATGTATACCGGAGTAGCCGATCTAGAAACCTTGCAGACAGTCGCTCAAGCCCTCACCAAAATCCCCTTCATCGCTAATGGAGACATCCGAACAGCTGAGGATGCCAAACAACGCCTGGAAGTGGTCGGTGCCGATGCCGTAATGGTCGGACGTGCCGCAATGGGGAACCCCTACATTTTCAATCAAATCAACCACTATCTGGAAACTGGAGAACTCCTCCCAGACCTTAGCTTCGAAGACAAGATGCGCATTGCCTACGAACACCTCCGTCGCTTGATCGACCTCAAAGGTGAGTACGTCGCTATCCGCGAATTCCGTGGCCTCGCTCCCCACTACCTCCGTGGTAGCTCTGGTGCAGCCAAACTACGCGGTGCCATCTCACGCGCAGAAAACCTAGCCGAAATCGAAGAACTCCTTCAATTACAGGGAGTTTAAGACTGCCTAAAACGTGATCAGCTTCAGAACCTAAAATATAGCGGCTGTGTGGTTTTTACAGCGGAACATATTAACGAATTAGAAATAGCCCTTAAAGATAAGTCACTAGCTCCTTTTCATAAGCGTATCCAAGCCGTGTATTTTAGAAGTCAGGATAAAACCTACTCAGAAATTAAACAATTACTCAAACTATCTCATGATATAGTTTGGCGATTGGTCACTAAATATGAATCAGATGGTTTATCAGCTCTAACAAAAGATAGGCGTGGAGGTCGACGTAACGCTTATCTATCTTTTGAAGAGGAAGCTGAATTTTTACAAAATGAATTGGAATCTGCTCATGCTGGAGAGATTGTGACTGCTAGTCATTTACATCAAGCTTATCAAAAGTAGCTTTCTACAATCTTTTAAAACGTCACAGACGGCGAAAGAGTACTCCTCATCCACAACATCCTAAATAATCCTGAACCCTGACAAGGGTTTAAGAAAATTTGAAACGTCTATAAGAAAAAACCATTCAACTGTGAATGGTTTTTTCTTATATTACTGTGTTAGCTCGTCTTGCCGTACTTATTTGGAGAGTGAGACAGAACGATTTTCACAAATAAAATCGTTCGTTACAAGTCTTTGTTTCAAGTTGTAAGCTGAAACGGTTTCTCCCCAAACCGACCTCGCTCTTTTATTGTTAGGCTCGGGTTCAAACAGTCTCTTCCCAGACTGTTTGAATCCCACCTCCGGTCTAAAGGCATGTTGAATGCCTTTAGAGTTTCTAAATGAAATGAACGGAGGTCAAAGAGTCAGAAATCGACTCTTTGAGTATCTGGATAAGAGAACAGGAAATGTTCTAGCAATAAAAGCGAACAATTGTTATTTGCTTCGCAAATCCTATCTGCTACCTCAAACAGCCTTTTAGCTGTTTGACCAATCAACCACTGCGTCACAGTGAATTCACTAACTAAAATAGGAAGGTTGAGACTTTTGTCCCACGCTCCTCAGCAAGCTCAAAATCTCCCCCAGAGATTTTGAGCTGTCTACGACTCGCTGCCTTGTACTAAAAGTAAATTAAAAAGACTACTATACAACGTCAGAATTTGAAATTTAATGAGTATAAGTCAAGTAGCGCTCTTCAAGACTTATCATCGCCTTCGCAATAACCTGAATATCTTGGCTGAGTTTCAAAAGGACAATAGCCCCTTGAATTTGTGCTATAATTTCTCGAGTTGCTTGCTGACAGGTTTCATTCGACCAGGACGGATGCATAACTTGAAGCAATCCTGACAATTCCTCAAACCACTGATCCATAAAATCGGCTAACAATTGTCGAAAGTCCTGATCTTGGGCTGCCAATTCAACAATGAGATTTCCAACTGGGCAGCCGTAAAAAATAGTTCCTTCTTGTTGCCGATGAAAATCAAAAATCCAGGCTAACATGGCCCGAAAACGATCTTCAGGAGGCAATGAACTCCCAAAAATCCCTTGAATCAACTCAAAATCCCACTCTCTTAAGAGATTCTGAGTTACCTCTAATCCTAAATCTTTCTTAGATTTAAAGTAATAATACAATTGCCCTTTCCCAACCCCTGCTGCATCCATAATTTGGTTGAGGGATGTCGCTACATACCCCTGATGATAGATTAATTCTCGGGTTTGTCTTAAAATAGTCTCTCTTGTATCCATGCAGCTACTCCTTTTCCTTCCAATTATAGCAGTTTTCCAGGGGAAATTATAGCAACTGAATCCCTGAATAAACTAAATCGTTTACAAGTGTTCTTCGATTTGGTATACTATTTGTACCGATTGGTACAGAATTATTTTTGTCCTCTCGTATTTCAAATAAAAGGAGATTTCCCAATGTTTCATAAAGCGCACACTGCTATTGTCATTACAGATCCACAAGTCGAATTTCTAAAACCTGCAGGAAAAGGATTCGGGGCTACTAAGGACATTCTGGAAAAAGTTCACACAATCGACAATCTCACTAAATTGCTCACCGTAGCCAAAGAAAATGGATATAAACGATTTATTTCACCTCACTACTTCTACCCTCATGATCACAAATGGCAATTTAAAGCAGCGGGTGAAACCATGATGATTGAAAATGAAATGTTTTGGCGTGACAGCCCCTACACCCCTGTTGTAGAAGGTTCAGGTGCAGATATCATTGAAGAAGTTAAACCCCTGCTAGACGAAGATACGATTATCACCAATGGTCATAAAATTTTTGGACCAGAGTCCAATGATTTGCAACTACAGTTGCGTAAAAATGGTATCGATACTGTTATTCTTGCCGGTATGAATGCCAACCTCTGTGTAGACAGCCACATGCGAGAACTCATTGAACTAGGATTCAAAGTTGTTGTTGTCACAGATGCCATCGGTGCTCCAGGTGAAGAAGCTTACCAAGCAGCTCTCACCAACTTTGGTTACATCGCCAATCAAACATATACTACAGAGGAAATTTTACCTTTATTAAAAGCTACTCACTAATCACCACAATCTATACACACAAAAAACATCTAGCCGATATCTCCAAGAAAGTTGAGGCTAGATGTTTTTTGTTTTGCTCTATTATGAAACTAGATCAAATAACAGTTTATACTTAGCAAGAATTTCTTTCAATTCTGATTAATTGAGTGATTCTTCTACTTTGGTGACACCTCTTGCACTAAGATCCAATGCAATGGTCTGATCCAGCATAACCTTTCCTTTTATTTTTTCACTAGCTCTTAGTGTATGATAAGTTGGGTAGTTTCTAGTTGTAGTCGAGATAGGAGCGACAATTGTTACACCACTAAATTCAGACACCAAATCATGACTCAACGCAATCGCTGGTCTCCTATTCTTCTGCTCATGCCCAAGACTCGGATTGAAATGAACAAAAAAATATCACCTTGTGTCACTACCATTCCAATTCTCCTCCTTCAGCCTGTCCCCAATCTAACTCTCCATGTCGAATTCCATCATCTTCCCAATCCGCAAATAATTCATGAATCGTAGAAGGTTGTTGGTTCTCTGGTGTTAACACAATTGATTGATCCTTGATAGAAATCGAGAATTTTTGATTTAAATCAATGTCTAAAGCCTTCAAAATACTAGAAGGTATTCTCGTTGCCTTTGAATTCCCCCATTGAGAAAGAGTTGTATATTCTTGAATAATCGGTTCCATCGTACACCTCCTCAATAAAAGTATATCCTGTTGTCAAAAGAAAATCAAAAATCATCACTATTTTCCACTCCCTTTAAAAATTCTCTCACCTTTTTATTCGCTCCGAAAAAAGACAAGACTGACCTAGCATTCAACCTTGTCTTTTAACATTTATGATTGGATTGAGAAACTCGACTGTAATGACTAACTTCAGGCTTAAATGTCCATTTTAAGCTGGCCAGCCTTGACTCCCACTTTCATCGTTGAGCCTGGCTGTAGGTCCCCGGCCAGAAGGTACTCAGACAAGGGATCTTCCACCAAGGTTTGGAGGGTCCGACGAAGTGGACGAGCTCCATTTTCTGGATCGTAGCCTTTTTGAGCCAAAAGTTTGAGAGCGCTTGGCTGGAATTTCAAGGTCACATCCTTAGCTGCCAGAGCCGCAACCATCGGTTTGACCATAACCTTGACAATCTTTTGCATTTGCTCGGCCGTGAGGCTATGGAAGACGACCTTTTCATCAATCCGGTTCAAGAATTCAGGGCGGTAAGCCTTTTTCAACTCTTCAAACATTCGTTTTTCCATACTTTCATGGTCAAAGCGCAGGTCCCCTGCGCCAAAGCCAACAACCTTGTCATCACGGAGAGCAGTGGCCCCTAAATTGGAGGTCATGATAATCAAGGTGTTGGAGAAATCAACCTTGCGCCCCCGGCTATCGGTCAAAACACCATCGTCTAGCACCTGCAAGAGGAGGTTAAAGATATCCGGATGGGCTTTTTCCACCTCGTCAAAGAGGAGCACCGAATAAGGACGATTCCGAACCTTCTCGGTCAACTCACCGCCTTCTTCATAGCCCACATAACCCGGAGGAGCACCGTTAAGACGGCTAGCCGCAAACTTCTCCATGTACTCACTCATGTCAAAACGAATGAGGGCTTCTTCATCATCGAAGAGCAATTCTGCCAAAGCCTTGGCCAACTCCGTTTTACCAACACCCGTTGGACCTAAGAAAAGGAAGGAACCAATCGGACGTTTACCCGTTTGTAGACCTGAACGATTGCGCCGAATGGCGCGACTGATAGCTGAAACAGCCTGGTCTTGCCCAATCACACGCTTGTGCAAGTCCGCTTCCAAATTGAGATACTTCTTGGCCTCTGAATTCGACAATTTCTGTACCGGAATTCCAGACAAACGACTCAAGGTCTGGAGGACATCCTCAGAAGTCACCCGATGTTTGAAGATGGCAGGCTTCTGAGCCTCTTTCATCAGTTTCTTAGCCTTGCTAAATTCTTCATTCATCAAGGCCCTATCCAACTCTGTTAGGCCATTACTATCGTATTCAGAAGATCTCAAACTACGATTCTGAACCGTTGCGGCTGCCTCATCCAACAAATCAATGGCTGAGTCAGGCAAGCGTTTGGCGGTCAAATACCGCTTAGCTGTCTGAACAGCTGTTTTCAAGGCTTCATCCTCAATGGTTACCTGGTGATGCTCCTCATAACGCGGCCGGAGGCCCTGCAAAATCGCAAGGGAATCTGCCTCTTTGGGCTCTTCGATGGTCACCTTGGCAAAGCGACGAACCAAGGCCGCGTCTTTTTCAATATGTTTCTGGTATTCCTCTTGGGTGGTCGCACCAAGAGTACGAAGGCTACCACGCGCTAGGGCTGGCTTGAGAATATTGGCTGCATCAAGGGTCGAATCGATTCCACTACCGGAACCAATGATGGTGTGAAGCTCATCGATAAAGAGGATGATGTTGCCTTCCTTCTCGATGTCGTCAATGATGTTGTTCATCCGTTCCTCAAAGTCCCCGCGGAAACGAGTCCCGGCAATCACATTCATCAAGTCCAACTCCATAACCCGCATATCCTGCAAGGCCACAGGCACTTGACCATCTACAATCCGCTGCGCCAAGCCCAAGGCTAGGGCGGTCTTACCAACCCCAGAATCTCCAACTAGAACTGGATTGTTTTTGGTTTTTCGGCTCAGAATATGAACCATGCGGTCAATTTCTTCTTCACGCCCAACAACCGGCTCTAATTGACCGGCGCGGGCTGCAGCAGTCAAGTCACGGCTATAGTCTTCTAGACCACCACTTTGAGTCGTGGGCATGCCCATCATATTGGCCATTTGTTGGGAGGCTGGCCGGCTGCCACGGAAAAAGTTGCGGATGGATTTGATTTCATCCTTAGACCAGCCGACGCGGGCTTCGATGTCCTTCCGCAAGGCTTTCAATTTCTGGGCTTCCTGCTTGTCCTCTGGATCAAACCCAGATGCATAGAGGAGTTGTGTCGCCAGTGATTCATTTTCCTGCAAAAGAACAAGAAAAATGTGTTCTGTCCCAATTTCATCCTGTCCTAGGTGTTGGGCCAGATCCTCCGCGCGTTTAAAAATTTTTTCCATGAGTGGGGAGAAAGGAAAAATGGTCATTTTTTTCTCTTCACGATAGGGGTAACCGATTATCTCCCCTGCTTTTTCTTCTATAAGATCCAAATCAATGGACGCATCTTTAAAGGCCGAACCGACAATACTATAGGGGTTGACCAAAAAACCGGTTAGAAGGTGCCAGGTCTCGAGATGATCACGGCCATAATTATTGGCAAAGACATGGGCCACTTCAAGGGTTTCTATTAATGCATTTGAATACTTCATTCTTTATCCTCTTCTGTCAATTTCTTTTAATAAGTGGAGCATCATTTGGGTACGCAAACGGGGACCATCAGTGCCTAGGGCAGAATCCAGGGCTACGGCCATCAACCAAGTCGCTTCACGGCGTTCTAAGAGGCCTTCTTCAACGAGAAGCAGCAGGATATCCTCATAAACTTGCTCACTTAATTGCGAGTCCAATTTTTCCTGAAGTTCCTGCAACATTTGGTGGTGATTCGAGTAGGAAATCCGTCCAATCCGGATATAGCCACCACCACCTCGTTTGCTTTCAACAACATATCCTTTGCTTTCAGTAAAACGAGTTTTAATGACATAATTAATCTGACTTGGAACAACCTGAAAGAGTTCCGCTAGTTCACTGCGCTTGAGTACGGCCATTCCCATTTGTTCCAAAAGTTGCTTGATGTGCTCTTCAATATTATCGGAGGTATTTCTTGCTACCATGGAAGTCCTTTCTAATTTTGTGAGCATTCCATCCTAGTAACTTGGTCTCCCAAAGTACTTATTCGTAAACGAAATAAAAAAATGAAATCTGACTATATTTGACTTTTATTATATCTTAATTTTCCAAAGATTAAAAGTGGAAAGAGGCCATACAAGATTAGACTAGGACTAAGAATTTCAAACATTAACAATAAAAAAGGCAGGGCTCAAGTCCCCACCTCCTCTTTGTGCAAGTCCAGAAATCTCTGATTTCTGAATTTCCAAGAAATTAGTCTTGACCAAGAGCAGCAGCCATCGTTGCTGCAACTTCTGATTCAAAGTCGTTTGAAGCTTTTTCGATACCATCTCCAACTTCGAAACGTGCAAACGCAACAACAGAAGCGTTTACTGAGTCTAGGTAAGCTTCAACCGTTTTGCTGTCGTCCATGATGTAGACTTGTGCCAGAAGTGTGTAAGCTTGGTCAACTTTAGTGTTGTCTAGCATGAAGCGATCCATTTTACCTGGGATGATCTTATCCCAGATTTTTTCTGGTTTACCTTCAGCAGCCAATTCTGCTTTGATATCTTCTTCTGCTTGTGCGATCACTTCATCAGTCAATTGAGCTTTTGATCCATACTTCAAGAATGGAAGCGCTGGTTTATTAACCATTGCACGGCTTTCGTTGTCTTGCTCGATTGCGTGGTTCAATTGTGCCAACTCATCTTTAACGAATTGCTCATCCAACTCTTTGTAAGAAAGAACAGTTGGTTTCATCGCAGCGATGTGCATAGATACTTGTTTCGCAAGCGCTTCATCGCCACCTTCGATGACTGATATTACACCGATACGGCCGCCATTATGTTGGTAAGCACCAAATGATTGAGCGTCTGTTTTTTCCAACAAAGCGAAACGACGGAATGAGATTTTTTCTCCGATTGTTGCAGTTGCGTTTACGTAAGCTGCTTCAAGAGTTTCACCCGAAGGCATTACCAAAGCAAGTGCGGCTTCGTTGTCTGCTGGTTGACCTTCAGCGATCACTTTAGCAGTTTCGTTTACCAAGTTTACAAATTGTTCGTTTTTCGCAACAAAGTCAGTTTCTGCATTCACTTCAACAACTGCAGCAACGTTACCGTTTACGTAAACACCTGTCAAACCTTCTGCAGCAACACGGTCAGCTTTTTTAGCTGCTTTCGCCATACCTTTTTCACGAAGTAGTTCAATCGCTTTTTCGATATCACCTTCTACTTCAACCAAGGCTTTTTTGGCATCCATGACACCAGCACCAGATTTTTCACGTAGTTCTTTAACAAGAGCGGCTGTAATATTGGCCATTTGAGCTTCCTCCAAAAATTTTTTAAAAAAGGACAGGACGGAGGTCACTGCCCTTTGGGGTTACAAGATTATTCGTTTGATCCTTCAACTACTTCAACGATTTCTTCAATTGAATCTGCTTGACTAGCTGCTGCTGCCATTTCAGCTTCAACAGAAGCAACGTTATCTTCACCTTGACGACCTTCGATAACAGCATCTGCCATTTTCGCAGTGATCAATTTGACAGCGCGGATAGCGTCATCGTTAGCTGGGATGATAACATCGATATCATCTGGATCAGTATTTGTGTCAACCATCGCTACAACTGGGATTCCCAATTTTTTAGCTTCTTTCACAGCGATTTGCTCTTTGTGTGGGTCAACGACATACATTACGTCAGGAATACGTGGCATATCTTCGATACCACCCAAGAATTTCTCAAGACGTGCACGTTGTTTGTTAAGAAGTGCAACTTCTTTCTTAGGAAGAACTTCGAAGACACCTTCTTCTTCCATACGTTTGATTTCTTTCAAGCGAGCAACACGTTTTTGGATAGTTTCCCAGTTTGTAAGAGTTCCACCCAACCAACGGTGGTTGATGTAGTATTGACCAGCACGTTCTGCTTCTTCTTTAACAGCGTCAGCAGCTTGCTTTTTAGTACCAACAAACAAGATGATTGCATCTTCTGCAGCTGCATCACGCATGAAATCGTATGCTTGGTCTGCAAATTTAACAGTTTGTTGCAAGTCAATTACGTGGATTCCGTTACGCTCTGTGAAGATGTACTTAGCCATCTTAGGATTCCAGCGACGAGTTTGGTGACCGAAGTGTACACCAGCCTCAAGAAGTTGTTTCATTGAAATTACTGCCATGAGTATTTCTCCTTTAAAATGTTTTTTCCTCTTTTGAATTTCAACTTGCAGGACGACCCGAAGGCAACCCCTCCCACAATTCATTCAAAATGAGTATTTGTTGCACAGCAACTCTTTTATTATAAGGGAATTCTTTATAAATTACAAGAGGAATATTCGCTATTTGTCACGATAGTAGATGCCTTTTTCAAATTCTTCTTGTGGTTCCTCGTATTGGGGTTTCAAATAGATCCGTTCTCGTGTCTCATCTGATTCATAACCTGGAATTGGGACATTGACTGGAACATAATTGTATTCAACTGCACTCACCCGATTCTCAGCTAAGGTCCAGTTACCCAAGCCTTTATGATGCATTGTGTAGGTTCCATCACTAGTTGTCAACGTATTATCTTTGATGGACATGGTCCCAAATCGTTGACTAACCCATTTCCCATCATAAACAGAGCCACTTTGAGTTGTTGACGAAGATGTAGTTTCTGATTTTTGACTGGATTGGCTTTGCTTTGTTTTCTGAGTACTCGAAGAACTTGTCTTTGTATCAAATGAGCCAATTAGTACCCAGTCAATCACATCCATCTCCAAGATCTGGTCTTCCGTATGTCCAAATTGCGAATGAATATCACTTTGTCCCAATTGGATAGCTTGCTCCTCAACTTTTTTAGCTTCACCACCCTTAGGATCTAGCTCATAGAGGGTAGCTTGTCCTCGTCCAGATCCTGAAGAAACAGCTGACTGCAGGACACTCCCATCCTTATAAAGAACAAAGCCTACCCTATCACCACCGACCGCAGCAACATAGGTCTCTGCTAACAATTCAGGTTCTCCGTCGTCCAAATAGTGGAGAGCAATTGGGTAAATATTCCCTTGACTATCTGACATTCCAACTAAGAGTTCTTTTTCTCCCTTTTGATCGATGTCGTGGTAGGAGAACAACAGTTTATCAGGACTCTGAGCAATGTTCGCGATGGTCCAATAAGATAGGTCTTGATTCAACTTTCCATAAAGCTCATTGGCTACTGCTTCTGCATTTCCATTCCTGTTTACAGAAACTCTAGCTATTTTTTCATAATCCTCTAGAACCTCTTGATAGGCCTTTTCATTTTTATCAACAGCAGAAACCGAGCCCATGAAGAGACTCGCCAAGAAAGCTACTCCTAAAATACTTTTCTTTTTCATGCTTCTCCCCCCTTAGTTCCGATAGAAGATATAGGGCTCAAAGGCCTCTTGTGGAGCATCATATTGAGGTTGGATAAAAATACGATCCCGGGTTTCATCTGACTCATAGGTCCGAACACTTGTAGCCAGTTTCTGACCTGCAGGTACATAATAGTAGACTGGCGGGCTAGCTACTACTTCTGCCAGTGTCCAACTGCCGTCACTTATTTGTTTAACGGTAAAGGTGCCAGTACCATTGGTTAGTTTGCCACCTTCAATCGTAATGGATCCCATTGCACTTGACCAGGTTCCCTGAATAGCAGGAATAGTTTCGCCACTTGTAGCTTCAGCAGCCTCCTCTTGAGTAGAAGAGGCACTTACTTCCTGACTCACACTCTCTGCTTGTGAAGAACTGGATTGGGATTCTACCATCGCCTCTGTACTTGAACTTGTTGCAGTAGAATTTCCCGCCTTCTTGGATGAAGAAGACTTTTTAGCTGACGACATTACTTGTTTTTGACTGGAAGAAGCACTTGGCTCAGTCTCTTTCTTTTGACCACATGCTGCCAAAGCCAAACTTGCTAAGAGTAATACCATTATTTTCTTTTTCATAAAATACCTCTGTCTATAAAAAAATCGCAGGTAAAACCTAGGTTATCACCTATTCAGTACAGGTCTAGTATACTAATAATCAGATATAAGAGCAAGAAAAAGCCGAAGGTTGACGGAGCAAGAAAAAGCCGAAGGTTGACGGTTGACGAGTGGCATATTTTAGTGTAGAATATTTTATGTTGCGGCGGTATAGCCAAGTGGTAAGGCACGGCTCTGCAAAAGCTTGATCGTCGGTTCAAATCCGTCTACCGCCTTTAACAACCCCTTTTATCCGAATTTATACTGATGAAAAGCCCGAAAAATCGGGCTTTTTTGATTTTTGAGTGGGATAAATACGGATAAACGCTAAAAACATTTCGGACGATTTCCGGACGATTTTAAAGCTTAAAACAAAAAAATCCCCCTGGAAAATCCAGAGGGAGAATCGTTAGATAGTTACATACGTTTAGTGTATTTCAAAGCAATCCAGCCCGCTCCGCTCTTCAACTTGCCCCACTCGTACCCATCAGCAGACTTAGTTTCTGTGATGGTGTAGACTCCAATCTTAGCTTGTCCGTTTGTCTTCATTACTATGATACAACTATTCTTGATTTTTTACTACAAATATTTTATGATAGCTATTGAAAACGCCTACAGCCAAAGGAGATTCGGTTATGAAAAAATTAGGTCTTATCATTATTAGCTTGCTAACCTTACTTAGCTTGTCTGCATGTTCTATCATTATAGAACAAATTTCAAACTTAGCATCTTCAGAATCCTCCAGCACGCAAGAGGCATCTAGCGATAACGAAGGCAAACTTCAAACTCCAAGTAAAAAGAAAAAGGAAGTTTATAAAATCGGAGATAAAATTACCTTCGACAATATCGCTGAGTACACTATTACGAAAGCTGAGTGGTCAGAAGAAGGAAATCAATACGAAAGCAACCGACCTGAAAAGGTTCTCAAAGTAACCTATAATATAACTAATCTTGGCACAGAAGAGCTATTCCTCGGAACCGGTATGGAGCTCTATGTCGGAAACAAAAAAAATGCAGGGATATTCCATCGGTAGCACCTATGATACGATTTCTGAAAACCGAAGCTACGATCACGCAGTTGCCAACTTTGCAGTCAGTGGAGATGGCAATATTGAGCTTGAAATCCAACCAAGCTACGATTCCCAAGTTGCAGTCGTCTCTATCGAAATTAACGACGGTAAAGCCTAGACTTCTCTCCTTTGGGGAGTTTTTTTCTTTTAAAAAAACGAATAAAAAAAGAAAAAGACCACAAAGGAGTTTACCATGAAGAAACGACTAGTTACCCTGCTCATTACCCTCTTAAGCTTACTGCTACACGCGCCAATTCTGGCAGAGGCTCGGAAGGAAGTCAGCCCACAGGAAGCCAGTACTTATCCCTTTCATTTGACGCAGGCACTCATCGCGCGGACAGAGTCAGGACAAACTGTCCGAGGTACGGGCACCTACCTCGGTAAAGGTGCCTTCCTCACCGCAGCCCACAATCTCACAGATGAACAGGGGCAGCTCCGATCTGGGCAGACCGTTGAAACTTACAATGCTCAAGGGAAAGAGGTCTTCCACACGGGAACCTCTGCCACCCCTTACCACCTGGCCCCGTCTTATAGCGGTTATGAGGATTTAAAAAACGACTTAGCTCTTATCCAAGTTGATTCCAGCCTAGGACTTCCAACGGATAAACAAGAACTCAAGCTGGCTATCTACCCCCAGCCTCAAAAACTATTGGGGAAAACTGTGTCCACCATGGGCTTCTCCAGCCTCACGCGCCAACCTTACACCCAAGCAGCTGGTAAAATCATTCGTGTGGAAGCAGATGGTACCCTGACTGCAGATCTTGGATTGGTGGAGGAAAACTCTGGATCTCCCGTCTTCCTAGATGGTGAAATCATGGGAATTATCACCGCAGTGACCGAGGAATGCCGAGGGCAGAGCATTTGTTACCAAGCTACCATCACGCCTTTAACACAAGACTTGAAAAAGCAAGTCTTGGACAAACTTGGACTAGAAGTCCGAATTGTAAACTAAAACATGAAAAGCAGCTTCCGTTCGGAAGCTGCTCTTCTCTTTTCTCAATGGCCCAAGTAAGCTGTGTCAATCGTCCGCAGGCCGTCAATGTGGAGGCTGAGATTGTCCTTAATCGGTCCACCTAGAGGATCCAGAATAAAGTCGATACCTTCACGTCGGGCCAGTTTGGCGGCAGGGACGAAGTCGCTGTCGCCGGCGATGAGGATAATACGGTCTACTTGCTGTTTATAAGCAAGGGAAGAGATGTCTAAGCCGATTCGGATGTCAGTTCCTTTCTGTTGAAGGTTCAGGCGGAAATCCGACTCTTGAAGATCCTTCGCTGTTCGTTGGCCAGAGAGCAGAGACTGAAGGGCCTCCTCCCGCAAGGTGTAAAGGGGCTTGTTCTCAGATAGCTCCCCCATGCGCAAAGCCACACGCCGCTTGTGGCTCAACTCCATAAAAAACTCTTCGGTCCAGCGTAGTGTGTCACTTCTGCTGTAGTCAATAACCCGATCTCCGAAAGGATTGAGCAGACTGGCTTGGATTGGTGGACAGTCATAGTAGAAAATGCGATAGAGGTCGTGCCTCACCTCTGCCTGGTAACAGGATTCTTTAAGATGCCGCGTACAATATTTATACAGGCGTTGGGCTGACTGGGCCGGATCCTCCGAACCGAAAGCCAGATTTGTCCGTTTGCGGTAGTATCCACCATCGACTAAGATTGCTGTTTTCATAAATCTCCTTTTTCTTACCGAGGGAAGGTAGGATGACTGCTCTCAACCTTTTCTCGGCAGACTTTATAAAATCTGAGAGTTTTTTCCCACTCCCATCTTTTTATTCGAAAAAAAATTAAAAAAAGACCTAGCGAAAGATTTTTTCGCCGGTCTACTTTTAATATTCAACAAAACGTCCCAGAACGTGGACATTATCTGCAATGGTCACAAAGGCCTTGGGATCCGTTTCGCGCATAATCCACTTAAATTTATGATATTCCGCTCGGGTAATAATGGTGATCAACACCGCCTTGCGCTCATGCTCGTAAGCCCCCTCAGCATCGTTCAAAATCGTCACTCCACGCTCCAACCTAGCGTGAATTTCCTTGATAACCAGCTCCGGATGGCTGGTGACAATCATGGCCTGCATTTTTCTTTGTTTGGTGAAAACCAAATCGGTCACGCGCGTGGACACAAAGAGGGTCACCAAAGAATAAAAGGCGTAGGGCCAGCCAAAGGAGAGCCCGGCCATTAGAATGATAACCCCGTTAAGGGCCAGCGACAGGTTACCGACCTGCCGACCGGTCCGCTTGCGGATTGTCAGGATTAAGACATCCATACCGCCACTGGAGATATTGGCCCGAAGGGCCAAACCAATCCCCAAGCCCATCAGAACACCCCCAAAAAGGGCGTTGATGATGGGATCTGTGGTCAGGGTCAACTCTGGAATCCACTCTAGGAAGAGGGTCGAGAAACTAACCGTTATGAAGGTGAAAATGGTAAACTTGTGGCCAATCTGATACCAAGCCAGGACCATCAGGGGAATATTGATGGCGTAGTAAATCAAGGCCAGTTGCAGATTGATGTCAAAATGATTGAGTAATTGAGCCTGAATAATCTGAGCCAAACCGGTTGCCCCAGCAGAATAGACATGACCGGGTTGGTAAAAGAGATTGACCGCAATCGCGGACAAGATTCCATACAAGACCGCGGCGGACAATTTCTCGTCATATTTTTCTCGGGAAATACTCTGCAAAAGCTTGATAAAGTGGAAACGCCTGCCTAGTTCATCCAACCAGACCCGAAAAGCACGGTAGTATTTATTGTCTTTCATCCTCTTGGACCCGTAGACTCAGTTCTTCCAATTGGCTCAAAGCCACTGGACTCGGTGCCTGAGTCATAGGGTCTGTGGCCTTGTTGTTTTTCGGAAAGGCAATGACTTCCCGAATATTGTCTTGGCCAGCTAGCAGCATGACGAAGCGGTCCAAACCGATGGCCAATCCACCATGTGGTGGGAAGCCGTAGTCCATAGCTTCCAATAGGAAGCCAAACTGCTCTTCTGCTTCTTCTTGACTGAATCCAAGAGCTTTAAACATGCGTTCTTGTAAGTCTCGTTGGTTAATCCGAAGGCTTCCACCTCCCAACTCATAACCATTCAAGACAATATCATAGGCGATCGCCTTAACCTTGCTGAGGTCACCTTCCAATTCGGAAGCCGTATCCATTTGTGGCAGGGTAAACGGATGGTGGGCACTCATGTAACGACCTTCTTCTTCAGACCATTCAAACATTGGCCAGTCCACAACCCAGAGGAAATCGAATCGACTCTCGTCGATAAGTCCTAGCTCTTTTCCTAAGCGCACGCGAAGCGCCCCAAGAGTAGCATTGGCCACTTCCATTTCATCCGCAACAAAGAGAACAAGGTCTTGGGCTCCCAAATTGAGGTGAGAGACCAACTTCTCTTCATGGCTAGTCAAGAATTTCGCAACGGGACCTGTAAGAGCACCGTCAGCGTACTTAACCCATGCCAGACCCTTGGCACCGTATTGCTTGGCGACCTCGGTCAACTTATCGATATCTTTCCGAGAGTATTGGTCCGCTGCCCCACGCACCACGATAGCTTTAACAGCTGGTGCTTCAGAGAAAACCTTGAATTCAACATCTGAAACGAGGTCTGTCAAGTCTTCAAGCAGCATATCAAAACGGGTATCTGGTTTATCGACACCGTAAAGACGCATGGCTTCTTCGTATTTCATGCGAGGGAAAGGTAGGGT
This sequence comes from Streptococcus sp. NLN64, assembly GCF_015831295.1. NCBI lineage: Bacteria > Bacillati > Bacillota > Bacilli > Lactobacillales > Streptococcaceae > Streptococcus > Streptococcus sp. NLN64. Next base: position 20,964 of record NZ_JADXDQ010000013.1, on the reverse strand, counting down.
CACCTCAATGCCCTTGGTATCCTTCATAACCTTAGCAATCATTCCTTCCACCAAGTCTTGGATTTCTTGATCCGATAGGAAGGACGTCTCCAAGTCGACTTGCGTAAACTCTGGCTGACGGTCTCCACGCAAGTCCTCATCACGGAAACATTTCACGATTTGATAGTAACGGTCAAATCCAGCATTCATCAAGAGTTGTTTGGTGATTTGTGGACTCTGTGGAAGAGCATAGAAATGTCCTTCATGCACCCGGCTTGGGACCAAGTAGTCTCGTGCTCCTTCTGGAGTCGATTTGGCCAAGAAAGGAGTCTCCACATCGATAAACTCATGCTCATCCAAATAGTTGCGAATACTGTGGGTAACCTGCGCACGGAGTTTGAAATTCGCCAACATTTCCGGACGACGTAGGTCAAGGTAACGGTAACGCAAACGCGTATCATCGTTGACCTCAATCCCATCTTTGATTTCGAACGGAGTCGTTTTAGCCGTATTCAAGACGGTCAACTGCTCGACCTGCATCTCCACTTGCCCCGTAGGTAATTGATCATTGGCCTGCTCACGCGCCAAAATCTTCCCGGTCACCTCAATGACATACTCAGACCGCAAGCTCTCAGCCGCCTGCATAACAGACGCATCCACCAATTCTGGATTGATCACCAACTGCATTAACCCTTCACGGTCACGCAAATCGATAAAAATCAAGCCTCCCAAGTCCCGACGACGACCAACCCAACCTTTTAGGGTCAGTGTCTGACCAATTTGCTCCGAGCGCACACGCCCCGCATACATCGAACGTTCCATCAACTATTCCTCTTTCTCTGTTTGTCTTATTTCATGTAAAATTTCAATGGCTGTACCCGTTACAAAGTAGGCAAGTCCAGCCAAAAACCCGAAAATTGGCGCTAAATAACGGTAAAGGAAATCTCCCCGCACCAAGAAGCAGATACAACCAATCACGAAACCAATCACCACTGCCTGTATACAGGCCCCAAGCAATCTCTTCTTCATGGCCTACTACTCCAAAATCGGCGTCAGAACGCCCCGTGCATCTGCCTCGAGATCAGCCAAGCTAACTTGAATTTGTTCCCGTGTCTGATTGTTCTTGACCGTCACCTGTCCAGATTCTAGCTCAGATTCTCCAAAGGTAATCAAGGCCCGCGCCTGGAATTGATCCGCCGCCTTAAACTGAGCCTTGAGCTTGCGGTTGAGATACTCTCGTTCCGCTGTCAAACCTTGTCGACGCAAAGACTGAACCAAAAGGGTTGCAGCCCGATTCACCTCTGCGCCTAGGGTAGCAACATACACATCTAAGGCTGGTAATCCTGGAAGTTCTACCCCTTGCTCGTCAAGCAGCAAAAGCAACCGCTCCACCCCAAGACCAAACCCGAATCCTGGGGTCTCAGGACCACCAAAGTAGGAGACCAAGCCGTCGTACCGACCACCGGCACAGACGGTCAAATCGGATCCCTTAACGTCTGTGATAAATTCAAAAATTGTGTGGTTGTAGTAGTCCAAACCACGAACCATTCTCGGATCCATAACATAGTCAATACCCAAGGCATCCAAGAGCTCCCGCACTTGATCCAAGTGTTCCTGGCTCTCCGCATCCAAATAATCCAGAATGGACGGTGCCCCTTCCACAACTGCCTGGTCCGCTTTTTCCTTGGAGTCCAAGACTCGCAAGGGATTCTCTTCCAAGCGGCGCTGACTATCTGCGGATAGGGTCTCCTTATGAGGCAAGAGGTAGTCAATCAAAGCTTGACGGTAAGCTGCGCGTGATTCCGGAGTTCCCAAACTGTTCAAATGCAGACGAATTCCCTGCAGACCAAGTTCTCGGAAAAAATCAGCCGCCATGGCGATGACTTCCACATCCGTTGCAGGATTGCTAGATCCAAATGCTTCCACCCCGATTTGGTGGAACTCCCGCAAGCGTCCCGCTTGCGGCCGCTCATACCGGAACATGGAACCCATGTAGAACAGCTTGACTGGCTTCTGCACCTCTGGCGCAAACAGCTTATTCTCTACATAAGAACGCACTACCGGAGCAGTCCCTTCTGGTCTTAGGGTAATGTGTCGGTCCCCCTTGTCATAGAAATCATACATTTCCTTGCTGACGATATCGGTGGTGTCTCCAACCGACCGACTAATGACTTCATAGTGCTCGAAGAGCGGCGTCCGAATTTCTTCAAACCGGTAACGTCCAAAGATTTCCCGAGCTCGGGCTTCCACAAATTGCCATTTTCGAGACTCACCAGGCAAGATGTCCTGCGTTCCCTTTGGTTTCTGTAGTTTCATAATGTTCCTTTTCCTTTAGTTGCATTAGTACAATTTTAGCACAATTCCCCCCTCTACGAAAGCCTTATCACCAACTTCGTCAGCCTACTTGGGATTAGACCGACTAGCCTCCCCTAGCTTGATTTGACTCCAAAACAAAACGAACTATTGCGCAAGCATTCGCATAAAACATTCGGATTGTTCTTGGTTTATCCTGATATTTCTGATACAATGAAATCATCAAAAGATAGGAGATTCCCATGGAAAAAAAGGCTGTTTATAAGTATATGTTGCGTGCTTCTCTGCTACTTGCGCCACTTGTGTTATCGACCACATTGGCACAAGAGACTGTCGCGGCAAATGACCAAACTCCCGCAACTGAAAACCTTCTCGCTGACACAAATCAAGTAACTCCAAATCATTCGGATTTGTCAGAGGCACCCGCTGAAACCCCAATTGACAACCAACCTGTAGAAACAGTTTCAGCAGATTCCAATAGCTCAACCACCCCTATCGCACAAGCACGAGAGAGCGAAAAAGGACAAGAACTAACAGTCTCTGGTAAAGTCATCAGTAAGGTCAATGCTTGGGGCGGCAATGGCTTCTACATCCAAGACGCGGCTGGCGACGGCCTCTATGTGTATCCTGGTAAAAAACAGGATGTCGCTATGGGAGATACGGTTCAATTAGAGGGAACCTTAGGGGACTTCAATGGAGAACTTCAACTAACCAAGGTTGCTAACCTCACAAAAGTCGCAGATCTTTCGGTTCCAGAACCGACCGTCACAACTGTCGACGGCTTGACAGACAATCTCCAATCAACGCTCGTAACCCTAGAGAATATGACCGTGGGCGCTATCTCTAGTGATAAAAACGGGACCTCCACCTTTAACATCCGTGACGCAGATGGCAAATCCGTCGCAGTTCGGGTCGATAGCCGCACAGGGATTACCAATGCCATTCTAACCAACTTAATCTCTGAAAACGACACCATCAACATCACAGCGATCTTATCCACCTATCGAGGCAAAAATCAACTAAAACCATTCTTGGAAAATCAGTTTGAAGTTGTCAAAAAAGGCACGGCAGCTCCACCAGAAGAAGCATTCGTAACGGTTGGACAAATCCAGGGAGAGAGCCACACCTCTCCTCTTGAAAATCAAACGGTCACCGTGAAAAATGTGGTGGTCACTTACATTGCCAACAAAAACCACTTCTACATTCAAGACTTGACACCCGATGGCAACCCAAAAACATCTGACGGCGTTAACGTTTTCCAAACCAATCACCAAGTTGCCCTTGGCGACATCCTAACCGTAACAGGGAAAGTCGTTGAATATCTCGGAACTGGCTACAGCGACAAGGCAGCAACAGATTTGACCACAACCCAGATTGCAGCGACTTCCATTGTAAAAGAAGGCAAAACCGATGTCCCCGCTCCGATCATCCTCGGTGTTGACCGCATCGCTCCTACGAAAATTATCAAAGATGATTCCTTCACCTCCTTCGATCCAGATACAAATGGCCTTGATTTCTGGGAGTCCTTAGAAGGTATGGTTGTGGGAATTGACAATGCTAAGGTTCTTGGCCCACAATCTTATAAAGAAGTCTATGTCGTTCCAGGAACTTATACAGGACCAACCAATAAGTTCGGTGGCTTAACCCTTGAAGCCGATAACGCCCATCCCGAAAAAATCGCCGTCCTTTTCGATAAAAATGTCGTTACAAAAACAGGCGACTCCTTCCAAGGACGGATTTACGGTCCGATTTCCTATGGCTATACCAATTATAAATTACTAGCTACCGTTGCCAACTCTCCAGCAGTTACAGACGGCGGTGTCCAACCTGAAATCACAACAATTGTCAAAGACCCCAACAAACTCACCATCGCCTCTTATAACATTGAAAATTTCTCAGCCAATAACAAAACAACCAGCAATGCCAAAGTTAGACGCATTGCCAAATCTTTTGTCAATGACTTGAAATCTCCAGACATCATCACCCTTATTGAAGTCCAAGACAACAACGGGACAACCGATGATGGGACCGTCGATGCCAGCCAAAGCGCTCGCCGACTAATTGAAGCCATCAAAGCTGAAGGCGGCCCTACCTATCAATACATTGACATTGAACCTGAAAATAATATGGACGGTGGTGCTCCTGGTTCCAATATCCGTACAGGATTCCTTTACAATGCCGATCGTGTCTCTTTATCGGATAAACCAAAAGGAGATGCAACTACGCCCGCAGCTTGGGAAAACGGCGAATTAAAACACAGCATCGCCCGCATCGATCCAACCAATACAGCTTGGAAAAACTCACGGAAACCAATTATCGCAGAGTTTAACTTCAAGGGACAAAAAATAAACGTCGTTGCCGTCCATCTCAACTCAAAACGAGGAGATAATGGACTCTTCGGTAAGGTTCAACCAGTCAGCTTCAAATCTGAAACACAACGCCATCAAATGGCTACCATTATCAATCAATTTATCTCCCAAGGAATGGCGCAAAACAACGATCTAAACGTCGCTATACTAGGAGACTACAACGACTACGAGTTTACCAAGACACTGGACATCATCTCAGGAGACATCATGTCCAACCTAGTAAGCCGCCACGACCTATCCGATCGCTTCTCCTACTTCTACCAAGGAAACAACCAGTCCCTGGATAACGTTGTTATCTCAAATAACCTCCTCGACCGCTACGAGTTTGACATGGTCCACGTGAACTCCATCTTCATGGAAGAACACGGACGTGCTTCCGACCACGACCCACTACTCCTTCAACTAGACCTACGCTCCAAAAAACATGGAGAAGGAACCATCACCGAAGAACTTCCTAAATTCGACCTAGATGCCCTCAAACAAAAACAGCATGGAGAAGGAACCGTCACAGAAGAACTTCCTAAATTCGACCTGGATACCCTCAAACAAAAACAGCATGGAGAAGGAACCGTCACAGAAGAACTTCCTAAATTCGACCTAGATGCCCTCAAACAAAAACAGCATGGGAAAGGAACCATCACAGAAGAACTTCCTAAATTCGACCTAGATGCCCTCAAACAAAAACAGCATGGGAAAGGAACCGTCACAGAAGAGCTTCCTAAATTCGACTTGGATCAACTAAAACAAGGAGATAAGAAGGAAGGGGAGTCTAACGGAAACAATCCAACCCTACCAGTCCTTACCCGCCCATCAAAGAAAATTACAAATCGAACCATTCCATCTCAGTGGAACTCTGTAGAGTCACTGTCAAAAGCTGAGAAAGCGATCCCTGACTGGAAGAATGAAACCACTAAACAAGAAAACTTGCCAAACACCTCTAGCCAAAGCTCCGTAATGATGACAAGCATGGGACTTGGTTTGTTGGCAACCCTTGGAATTGTTAAATCCAAACGCCGCAAAGGCTAAGGCTACTGTAGTCTGTTAGTTTGCTTTTAGTACAAGGCAGCGAGTCGCAGGCAATACTGAAGCACGACAAGACGAGCTAACATAGTAATAAAAGATAAACTAAAAGAGTATATCTGAAACAGCTACAGGCTGCTCACTCAATAGGAGCAGCCTTGTGGTTTCTTGTTGATTTTCCCTTTCAGGATTAGGGGTTCCTGTTTTTTTTGAAAAAAGTTGTCAAGTAACTTTACTTTACAATTCATTTGTGTTATTCTTTTAAAGTTGACGGATCGTCAAAGAATATTCTATTGGAGGAAACAAAGAAATGGCAGTACCTGCACGTCGCACATCAAAAGCGAAGAAAAACAAACGTCGTACACACTACAAATTGACAGCACCATCTGTTCAATTCGATGCTACAACTGGTGACTACTCACGTTCACACCGTGTATCTCTTAAAGGATACTACAAAGGACGTAAGATCGCTAAAGCTCAAGCAGCTGAATAAGAATAGAAGGGAGCACTCATGCGCGTAAATATCACACTTGAACACAAAGAATCTGGTGAACGCTTGTACCTTACTTCTAAAAACAAACGCAACACACCAGACCGTCTTCAATTGAAAAAATACTCACCAAAATTGCGTAAACACGTCGTGTTTACCGAGGTGAAATAATTGGGATTAGAAAAGCCTATGAAATTAATATTTCTAGGCTTTTTCTGTTGCCCTAAAGACAGTTTTATCAGGTTGATTTTAGACTGCAGTATCTCTAAGGCAACCTATTCTTTAAAATAATCTAAAATGAGGTTGGCAATTTCTTTGGCATGAGTTTCAAGAACAAAATGTCCTCCATCTAATAATTCAATTCGACTATTAGGATTATCTTTAGCAAATGCAAGTGCCCCTTGATAAACAAAACTTGGGTCATTCTTTCCCCAAGCTGCTAATAGCTTCGGTTGATATTTTTTGAGATAAGCCTGAAATTTTGGATAGAGTGCAACGTTTGATTGATAATCAAAAATCAAGTCAGATTGTCTTTCAGCATAGCCTTCAGATTGTGAATAATAGATATCCAACAAATACCCATCTGGAGATAACTTACGGATGTCTTCACCACCAGAGTATTGACCAATAATGGTTTGTGGAGCAAACGCACTTTGGTACTCCTTTCTTAGTTCAGGTGTCGGATTTCTCCAATACTCTGCTCGAGCTTCCCATTTTTTCCCTAAGCCTTCTTCATAAACATTCCCATTTTGACTAACAATCCCCAAAATGCGTTCTGGGTACTTACTTGCAATTCTAAAACCAATAGGAGCTCCATAATCAAATACATAAAGATAAAATTTCTCAATGCCTAGAGCAGATAATAAACCTTCAACATAAGCTGTTAAATTATCAAAAGTATAATCAAAAGTAGCATGATCAGGAGCCTCGGACTGTCCAAAACCGATTAAATCAGGAGCAATGAGATGGAAATCCTTCTCCAATAGTGGCATTAATTCGCGGAATTGGTGACTAGCTGATGGGAAACCATGTAACAACAAGAACACTGGTTTATCAGCTTGTCCAGCTTCACGATAAAAGACTTCCAAACCATTTACCCTTATTTTATTATATTTCATTTTTCTTACCTCACTTCCAATTTATTGTTATTATACCACCCCAAAAATTTCTTTCCTATTATCAATGTATGATATACTTATCACAAATAATGATATCCCTGAAGGTTATTCTATGCAAATTCAAGACTTAAATATTTATAAAACAATTTATGAACTTAATTCTATCAATAAAGCTGCACAAAAACTAGGTTATGCGCAATCCAATGTTACTACTCGCTTAAAAACGATAGAGCAAGAATTTAATACATCATTCTTCAAAAGAAGTTACAAGGGCGTAACCCCAACTGAAAGCGGTAGAGCCTTTTATGAATACGCTTGTGAGGTCTTAGATTTAACACAGACTATCACAGAAAAACTAGATTCTAATAAAAAAAAGAAGTCAGTCAAGACGACCGAAATTCTCTTTCAATATATTGTCGAAGAAATGAATGATTATTCATTAACCGACAATCAATTTATTATCACAAAATCCAGTACGATCATTAAAGATACAAATCCCACTGAGGATATTATCACTTCTTACTATCTAATAAATCATAAAAGTTATTCACTTACTCAAATCGGAAACCTTCTAATAACGCCAGTCGCAAAACAAGGAACAGATGTAACTCAGTTACCAGTACTAGTAAACAGTGACGAAGCATGCCCATTCCGGAAAAAGACTATGGAAACAATCCCTAAAAACACTGAAATTATAGAGATTGATTCCTTTGTAAATATTATACAATTAGTCGAAAATGGACAAGGGTTTGCTTTATTACCAAATTTCCTAGCTAGAAAGCATAACTTTTTGAGCATTAACGATAAAACCTATCAAATTCCTTTTTATACATTTGAAAAAGATAGTATCTAATAGCATCAATTGTTTTTGAAGTTCTCTTCTCCCCAAGCTTTTCGACAGCTCCTCTCATAATCTCTTTTTGCTTCTGAATCACATGGAAATAGACAGGTTTAATCTCCTTGCAATCCTCCGAGTATCTGACAAACTATCGGATGGTGGGAAGATCGATACCTTCACCCGCTATAATAGAGATAGAGCTATAGCGGAACTCGTGAGGAACAATCTAATACTCATTACATTTCAAAATCTGAATGTGCTAATCCTCTTCGCCGAACGTATTGATTGCGTGCTTTGCACGCCTTATTGATAAGATTCAACAGGTCTCCCAGACCTGTTGAACTGTCTTCATCGGATTGATGGTAAGCGAAGCTTGCTTCATTACCTATAAATTTTAATCCAATTCCTGGATTAAAGTTCGTTTCAGATTTCGAACTGTTTCGAGTATAAATCGGTCTGTCAGTGTCTAGAAAGCTATCAGCGCTTTACTATACATAATAAAAATCCTACTTTCGGAAACAGTACTTTCTATGTTGGTACTGTCTACTCAAGTAGGACTATATCAGTAGGACACTATCAAGACGGTGTTTTTTCTTGTCCCCAAAAAGTTTGCAAGAATCTTCAGTATCTGAGAGCCGATATAGTCTTTTAGTTTACTTTTAGTACAAGGCAGCGAGTCGTAGACAGTACTGAAGTACGGCAAGACGATCTAACACAGTAACAAAAGATAAACTAAAAGACTATAGAAGTTTAAAGCAAGAGAAAGAATCTTACACCTGATAGCTTCTCTGCATGCGGGAATACAAACCTCCTACCTGCATGAGCTCTTGGTGATTGCCCTGCTCCACGATGTTGCCATCCTGCATGACAAGAATCAGGTCTGCAGACTGGATGGTCGATAGGCGATGGGCAATGACAAAGGAGGTTCGTCCTTGCATCAGTTCATCGAAAGCAGATTGAATGAGTACCTCGGTCCGGGTATCAATGGATGAAGTTGCTTCATCTAAGATTAGAACCTTTGGCAATTTCATAAAGAGGCGGGCAATGGATAGGAGTTGTTGCTGACCAATGGACAAGCCGCCTCCATCATCTGTCAGATAAGTATCATACCCTTTAGGCAGCTGCATAATAAAATGGTGGGCATGAGCTTTTTTGGCAGCTTCTACTACTTGATCTAGGCTAGCATCTGGCTTTGCGTAGGCAATATTTTCAAAAATAGTTCCCGCCTTAAGCCAGGTTTCCTGTAGGACCATACCAAACTCATTTCGCAAAACTTGGGGAGCTATCTGGCTTATCGGAATCTGATCTATCCGGATTTCGCCCCTATTAACTGGATAAAAGCCCATCAAGAGGTTAATGAGAGTGGATTTACCTGCACCAGTTGGACCGACAATCGCAACTCGTTGGCCTGCCTCAACTTGGAGGTTAAAGTTTTCAATCAAGGATTGACTGGGAGCATAAGAGAAAGAAACCTGATCAAAGGTCACCTGCCCCACAAACTCACTAGAGTCTTGCCGGACCCCTTCCTCCACCGGCGGCATTTCTTCCAATTCCAAGAGGTTGAAAATACGGTCAGCAGAAGCTAGAGCGCCTTGGATTTCGGTTAAGACAGAGGAGATGTCATTAAAAGGTTTGGAATATTGAGTCGCAAAATTCAAGAAAGTAGTCAACTCTCCTATGGAAAAACTTCCTGCTATAATGCGTATAGCCCCGATATAGGTCACAGCCGCATAAATCATCGCATTAATAAAACGAGTTGTAGGATTGGTTAGCGAGGAGAAGAACATCGCTCCCTGTGACTTGGTGGCGTAGTCTTCATTACTGCGCTCAAAAGCTGAAATAACTTGATTTTGTGCATTGAAGGCGCGCAAGACCTCTATTTGCTGGATCGATTCCTCCACCAATCCCAACTGATCGGCCCGCGCCTCAGCTTGATCTCGGAATCTCAAATAAGAGTGCTTGGCAATGAAGCGCGCAAACAAAATTGAGAGAGGTGTTAAAGCCACCACTAAAATCATCATCTGCCAATCCAAAGATGCCATGGTCACGATGGTTAGAAGGATGGTCAAAATTCCCATAATGAATTGGTTGAAAATTAAGAGGAGGCCATCACCTACGATTTCTACATCATTCACTAAAGGACTAACCAAATCACCACCGGACATCTGGTCAATAGTCCCGATTGACAGACGATTGAATTTCCTAATCAAATCATTGCGTAGCTGTCGCGTCACCTCTAGAACCATCTGATTATAAAGACGAGGGGTCATGAATTGAAAAAGAACATTCATCCCAATCAGAACCAGCATCTGAATTAAAATCCATCCAAGTTGATTAACATTAACTTGGTTAGGTCCAATCACAACGTTAACGGCTCGGCCAATGAAAACGGGAATCGCAATCGTCACCAGAACTTGTAAAAGAGATAAAAGAAGAACACCCGCCAACTGCCAAGGAAAGCTTAAAAACCGAGCAAATAGTTTACTAGCACTCGCTGATCTTCTCATTTCACCACCTCCTTCACTTCTTGGGATTCATGGATTTCTCGATAGACCTCACTGGTCTCAAGCAGCATCTCATGTCGACCATAGCCAACTTGTTGCCCTTCTTCCAAAACCAAAATCTGATCTGCCTCTTTCACCGATCCTGTTCTTTGGGAAACCATCACAATCGTTTTCTGACGATAGTGGGTCTTGAGGGCTTTTTGGAACTCGGACTCTGTCAGATAATCCAAAGCTGATGTAGAATCATCAAAAATGTAAATTTCTGCTGGTTTTAAAAGAGCTCTGGCTAAGGTCAAACGTTGGCGCTGACCTCCCGAAAAGTTTCTTCCAAAGGTCGCTACTGGAGTATCCAACCCTGCCTTCTCCCTGATAAAGGAAGCTGCCTGGGCCACTTCTAATGCCTGCCACATCTCTTCATCACTGGCCTGAGGATTTGCCAAGAGAAGATTGGACCTAACCGTCCCCTTGAAAAGACTAGCCTTTTGAGGGACCAGACTCAGCCCTTGCCTCCATTCTTTGCGGGACCCTACCTTCAAGCGATGGGAATTCAATCGCAAACGGCCCCCAGTCGGGTCGTAATTTTTCATCAATAAGGACATCAAGACCGACTTGCCCGAGCCCGTAGATCCAATAACTCCAAGGAAACTCCCACTCTTCAGTGCAAAATTCAGATGGCTCAAGACAGGCTCCGCCTTCTCATCAAAGGCAAAGAACAAATTTTGAGCTTCTATCAAATTGTCCTCCTGCTCCACAGGCAAAAAGTCAAATGTCTCTTCCTCCTCTTCAAGGGCGAGTACCTGAGCAATACGACTGGCTGAAGTATAGGTGCGAGTCATGGTTGAAACCACCATCGCTAACTTGACCAACTCCACCAAGATGGACAACAGGTAATTCACTAGAGCCACCAATTCTCCCTGTTTTAAGAGCCCTGAATCGACCCAACCACCACCTTGCCACAAAATTAAAATCAAGGACAGGTTAACAATCGCGTAGGTCAAGGGATTGGATAAAACGGAGACATTATTCGCTTGCAAATTGGTCTGGTAGAGGGACTGATTGGCCTCTACAAATTCCGTTTCCTCGTCTGCCTGCCGACCAAAGGCCCGAATAACCCGTACCCCTTTAACCTGTTGACGTGCCAAAAGTACTAACCGATCTAAACGTTCACGAGCCAGGGTAAACCTAGGATTGGATAAACGGACGACAAACCCTACCGCAAAAAAGAGAGCGACAATCATCCCCAAGAAAATCCAGGTTACCCGCGGAGAAATCGTCAGAGCCATCACAAAAGCACCAAATACAATAAAAGGCGACCGCAAAAATAAACGGAAGAAAATATTCAGCCCCGTTTGAACCTGGAGACTATCAGCCGTTATTCGGTTTACCAAAGAAGAAGGAGATTGATTCTGAATCTCACGCGCATCCAAATTCACAATCTTGGCAAATAAATCTTGATTCATTTGCTTGGTAAAACCAACAGCGGCCTTGGCAGATAAATACTGAGCACTATCCGCAAATACCAAGCCCAAAAAGGCAAAGGCAAACATCCGGGCAATCCCAGCCAAAACCTGCCCCTGCTGGCCTGAAGGAATCGCCTGATCAATAATAGAGGCCACAATCATAGGGACCGCTAACTCCAACAAGGCCTCAATCAATTTAAACAAAGGCGCTAGAATAGAAGGCCCGTAATACCCCTTAAAATAGTTGAGTAATCTGTACATAGAGTTCCACCTTACACATTCACTAACCCCTATTTTATCACGATAGATCAAGGAAACGAATTCCACCTGAAATTTTTGCAAGAAAAAAGTAAGCTAGAAAGATTCTTAGAAAGACCTTCATGACGATCTGTTTCGAAAGAGTAGAGATTCAACTTGTCGTCTTCAACAGTCAACATCAACCCTTGTCAATTGAACCTCACCAAACTCCAGTACTGCCTTTGGTTTGCTATCTGGATTAGGATTGATCTTCATCGAATATAGAGTGAATGCTTTCATCCTTTTTTCAGCTTTCTCTGCTATACTGTTAGGAACAAGGAGGTGAAGCAATGTTTTTATTTGCCTTTCCAGGTATGGGAAAAACGACTTTGGCCAAGAAATACGAGACAGTGGTCGATCTCGAAATGTCCGATATTAAATACGACAATTCCAGCGTCAGCCATTTGTCACGTGAGGAGCGCAAGTCGACCAAGCGGCCAATTAAGGACCGAAATTACAAACAAACCTATATCGATAGAGCCTATGATTTGCATGAAAAAGGAAAAATCGTCTTGGTTGCTCTAAATTTTCTGTTTCCTATCTTAAGAGCTTTTCGAGAAAGGAAGCCGGTCCCTTTCCATATCTTTGTCCCCCATCCTTCGCTAAGATCCGAGTATCGTCAGCGTTACCTAGGCCGGGGGAATAATGGACGTTTCATTTTTGAAGTCATGACCATCTGGTATCCAACGCTCGTTCCCCTTTGGCTTTTATCCAAAATCCTTCCAAAATGGATAACCGTCACCAAAACAGGGGAAACCCTGGAAGACTACTACATCCAGCATTTCTATCAGACCGAGATCCGTATCAAAAAATTGATTGTAGAGTAAAGCCCAAGAGAGTCCCATCTCTCAGGGCTTATTTCTATTTCCGTTCTATTTTATATAGAAATTGTAGGGCTATTCTCATAAATTTGAAAACTGGCTACTATGTCTCAAAGCACGACAAACGCATAAGAGATTTTTAGCGAGAAAATAGAGTTTTCTGTATTTCAATGTTCAGGATTTTCACAATAAAAAATAATCCTTTTTGGAATCTTCTATAGGAGAATCGCTAAAGTTACTAAATTTAAACTGTGTTATAATTCGGAAATTACTGTTTCATGCGTTTGTCGTGGGTCTCAAAGGAAAATAGTTTACTTTTTCTTATTTATTTGATAAACTAATTATGAAGAAAATGTCATGCACTCTTAGAGTAAGTTGCCGTATTGACTCCAAAAATCTAAACTGTCAAAGGTTTTATTTTTTTTATAGGAGGAGTTTCAGTAGCAAAATGACAAAAGGGTTTAGAAAAAGAGACTTGGGGAAGTCTCTTTTTCGTTTTATCTATTATAAAATAGGTACGACACGGGGAATGTCGTACCATTGAGTAAATCAGGTATGAACTAAATCATACCTAGTGCCGCAGCAATAATAATAAGCAAAGTACGTGTTATAGTCATTTTAAACTCAAACTCGCCTTGCTTTTTTTTGAAGAAAATTGTCATGGCTTATCTCTTACGCTCATTTAAGTTGTAGTGCTAGAGCTAATCGGACAAGCAGCTTTTCACCAGGGTTTTGAAAAGCTAATAAACTACCAGAGCCATACAACTCCAGCCTTTCAGCTGATAGGTAACCGCAAGCTGAAACCCATTTAATTATATCACAGTATATTTAGATTATAATTTAAAAAGGCTGTTTTAAATTATTACATAATCATTTGTGTGACGTACTGTTAATTCTTTAGGTAGTAGATAACCGAACCTAAGCACCCCTCAATCGATCACCCCTAGACAACTCCAACAACCATAACCCTCACAAAAATTTCCAAGCAAATTTCTTGAAAATTTTCTGCAAACCACCTATAATTGCACGCGGAGGAAAATTATGTCTAAAAAATTCTTTGCCGAACTGATCGGTACTTTTATGTTAGTCTTTATCGGAACTGGCGCTGTTGTCTTCGGTAACGGAGTTGAAGGTATTGGGCACCTTGGAATTGCTCTTGCTTTCGGTCTTTCCATCGTCGCTGCTGCCTACAGTATTGGAACTGTTTCAGGAGCACACTTGAATCCAGCTGTATCCTTGGCTATGTTCGTGAATAAGCGCATGAATGCCCAAGACTTCCTTACCTATGTTGTTGCACAAGTCATTGGAGCTTTATTAGCTTCCGCTACTTTGAGTTTCTTTGTCACAAACTCTGGTCAGGCTGTTACAAGTCTAGGAGAGAATGGCTTCACAACTGTATCTGCAATGGGGGCCTTCCTATTTGAAGTGATCGCAACCTTTATCTTTGTCTTGGTCATTGTGACTGTCACATCTGCAAGCAAAGGAAACGGCAAAATTGCTGGTCTTGTCATCAGTTTGACCTTGACGACCCTGATCTTGTTGGGACTTAATGTAACCGGTCTTTCTGTCAACCCTGCTCGTAGCCTTGCACCAGCCCTCTTGCTCGGCGGCACAGCGCTTAGCCAAGTTTGGGTCTTCATGTTGGCACCACTTGTCGGTGGTTTCCTAGCTGCCTTGGTTGGCCAACACTTACTTGAAACTGAGAAATAAGACTCTAAGCATCTTCATTCTTTGGGGAAAAACCAAAGAAGAAGGTGCTTTTTTTGAAGACTAGCGAACCTAAAAGCACTTCCCTGTTCCCCATCTAAAAAAGACGACCTTTCCAGTCGTCTCGATGATCACTCACTCGCTTGCAAATACACCTTCAAACCAGGCAAGGTAGCCTGCCCATCCCGGATTCCGATTTCGTAGACCGCCTCTAACTTGTCTGGATCTCTTTCCAAGCGTCCAACATCTAGGGCTTGATCCGGACGTATCACATAGACCTCACCAGCCTCTTCCATCTGAATAATCTTTTCCACCGCTTCATTGTAATGCTGGTAACGTTTAGAAGCCACTTCTACAAACTTGGGATAGTCCTTATAAAAGAGCCGGTAAAGCCTTCCACTGGAGGGCTTTTTTCGATACTCAAAGGGCTGGGTTAGAATGACAATTAACTTATCAAACCCCAAGCTTTTGGCAAAATCTACTGGAATTGAATCTGTCAGACCTCCATCCAAGTACTTCTTCCCATCGATTTCCACAATCTTAGAAACCAAAGGTAGAGCTGAACTAGCTCTGAGGTATTCCATTTGGTCAAAGACATGGTCAATTTTCGGATATTCTGCCTGACCGGTTTCCAGATTGGTCACCGTCACATAAAAAGGCACACCCGATTTTGCAAAGGCTTCCTGGTCAAAAATGTCTAGCTCCATCGGAATTTTATAGTAGGCCATCTCCCGGTTGACCATATTGCCCGTTTTCAACCAGGATAAGAGACTAATGTAATTTTTATCTCGGATAAAGCGTTTGTTATAGCGCAGAGCCCTTCCCCTTTGCCCCGAAAGAAAATTAACCCCAAAAAGAGCGCCGGCAGAAACACTGACCAGACCGTCTACCTTGATTCCGGCGTCTAAAAAAGCGTCCAGAACACCCGCCGTGTAAAGCCCGCGCATACCACCGCCTTCTAGAACTAGACCAACCTTCATAAAAGCCTCCTTATTTCTGTTTTTATTAGTGTAACAAAAACGGAGTGAAAATGGTTCAGAAAAAAGTTTCACGAGGAACACTTTATTCGAAAAACATAGAAGACTTTATATCCCAAATCATCTTAACTATTGCCACGTTATCATTTGACTCTCTAATCACAGTATTCTAAAATGAAGACACAAGAATTGATCCTAGTTATTAGGAAGAAAAGCAGATAGAACGAAATGAGGTAAATGCAATGAACTAAGGGAGGATATGAATATGGACCTAACGAATTTAACTGACAAAGATATCGCAACAATCATCAAACGATTGAAGATGCCTAAAAATGAAGATAGAATGACCGACCTATACTATAAACTCTCTTCACTCTTCGGTAAAATCAATTCGGACATTGTTATTATCGATACTGAAAAACTACAGTACTATCTTCATGTTTTCAGAGGTAAGCGAAATCCTGAACGCTATAGTATCCACCTTAGACTTAAAAATTTGCAAGAACATATCATTCGTTTAGACATTAATCCCAGTAATAGACATACCAATCCAGATGGAACTGTCATCATCGGAAGTCACATTCATGTCTATTCAAATCAATATACTAAAAAAGATGCAACCGCAGTCTTATTGTCTGAATCTGACTTCCCAAATATAACTCATATTATTGACGCCTTCGATTCATTCCTATCCTATACAAACATCAGAAAGGGGAACTAGTATGTCACATTCTGATTTTTTGAAAAACACTTACTTCAATTGGTTGTTCGAGGAGTACAAGTTTAACCAAATTGATCAAAACGTTATTGAAATACAAACACCTTTTCTAGACAACGAATCCGATTCTATCATCCTCTACGCAGAATTCTTATCCCCAAATCAAGTATTGCTCACTGATGATGGTTGGACACTCAATTTTCTAAAACATCATGGAATTTCATTTAGTGGTAGCACACAAAAAAACATTTTAAACACAATCGTCACTCCTTTAGGAACAAAGGTAAAAGAGGATGAACTGTGTATCACAACAAGTATCGATCAATTTCCAATCGCAAAGCAACGCCTGCTACAAACAATTATGCAGGTTAATGATATGATTGTCCTGCAAAATAAACAGGTCAAGAACGTCTTCCAAGAAGAAGTTAGAATTCTGTTAGACAGGCAGAAAATCCTCTTCACCAATCGCCCCTCTTTTACCGGAAAAGAAGGAATTACCGTTCAATTTGATTTCGCTATTCCAACCAATAAAATTGAACGACTAGTACGAACCATTTCTAATGGAAATGACCTCAATCGAGCAAAACTACTAGCCATGGATACTCGGATTCTTCAATACAACCGAACAAACACAGAATATATCGCTCTTGTTGATGACTTGCACTATGAATTCACAAAAGATCTAGAAACAAAAGCCATCTTCCAGGAGAATAGTCATAGCCAAATCCATTTAATCAGACATAGCCAAATTCTTGAAGACTACAGTTTACTTTCAAACAAGGTATAGTAGCCACCAAAAAAGCAGAAGTTCTCACCTCTAATACTAGAACTTCTGCTTTTGTTTTAGTCTATCCACTTATCTTCTGCCAACTTCCGATACCAGTAAGCGCTTTGTTTGGGGTAGCGCTTTTGTGTTTCGAAATCGACGTAGAAGAGGCCGTAGCGTTTGTCATACCCGTTGGACCAGGAGAAGACGTCCATCAGAGACCAGAGGAAGTAGCCCTTGATTTGGGCGCCATCTGTGATGGCGTCCGCAATGGCTGCCAGATGTTGACGGATGTAATCAATGCGATAGTCGTCATGGACGGTAGTCTGCTCAAATTGGTCTTTGTAGCCCAAACCGTTTTCGGTGATGTAAATTTTTTTGTAATTCGGGTAATCCTTGGTCACGCGCATAATCTGATCATACAGTCCTTGGGGATAGATGATCCAATCCCAATCGGTTTTAGGGATCGATTCTGGAGCTCGTCGGCGGCCAACTCCCTTGATTTGATAAGAGGAGGAGCCTTTTTGGCCCGTTCCATTGTGGATAATCTCGGTCTCTCCCTCATAAGCCTGCATCCAGTCGCTCATGTAATAATTAATCCCCAGGAAGTCATTCAAATCTTTGGCTGCTTCCAAAGCCTCAAAATCAGTCGGCCGAAGATCCAGTTCTCCACCGTGGATTTCTAATAGCTCCTGCACCCCAGCCCAAGTTGCCGAAGAGTAATGACCTAGATAAGTCGCATCCAAAATAAATTTGTTGTGGATGATGTCTTCTAGTTCTGCGGCTCGGATATCGGCAGGATTGCTTGGGTCATAGGGGTATTTGGTGGGCAGAGCGTGAACCACACCAATTTGTCCTGCATACCCCGCCTGTTTATAGAGTAAAACAGCTTTAGCGTGGGCAACCATCATATTGTGGTGGGATTGGAAAACTTTTGCGAGATCATATTGGATACCAGGTGGAAATTTTCCGACCAGATATTGACCGTCACCAATGGGTCCAATTTCATTGAAGGTGGTCCAGTAAGTAACCTCCGAAAATTCCTGGAAGCAAAAGGCTGCATAATCCACAAAATGGTCAATCGTCTCTCGATTCAAGAAGTCTCCTTGACTATGAAGTGCCTCTGGAGTATCAAAGTGATGCAGGGTCACAAAAGGCTCAACTCCCCGTTTGCGACATTCCTCAAATAGGCGGTGATAGAAATCCACCCCTTGAGGGTTCACCTGCCCCCATCCCCTAGGAAAAATCCGTGACCAGGCTATGGAAATGCGTAGAGCTCCGACTCCAAACTCCTCACACAGGGCTAAATCCACCGGATATTGATGGTAAAAATCAGAAGCCGGGTCCGCTTTAAACCAATAATGATCCGCTAAAAACCGATCCCAAGCAACCGGACCTTTCCCATCTACTTGTGACGCTCCTTCAGCTTGGTAGGCCGCTGTCGCCCCACCCAAGAGAAAATCACTTGGCAATTGTCTCCTCATACAAGTCCTCCCTCACTGCAACTGCTTCCGAACAAAGTCCAAGGCCCCTTGTCCATCCCGTGTCAATTTGATGTACTGTGCTCCTTCAGTTTTAGCCAGGCGGATGCCCAAAGCATCGGTTTCCTGCTTGATATCCTTATAGTTCGAAGCTACCTGCGGTGCCAAGACCACCAGATCATACTCCGGCAAGATTTCCCGGTGAGCCCCATAACTCCCCGCCGCTGCTGTTACGGGCACCCCGTATTCCTGGGCAGCCTTGGTGAGCGCATTGGCCAAGAGACCGCTAGTTCCACCACCAGCGCAGAGAACCAAGACATTGGTTTCTTGGGTCACTTCCTCTTGAACAGAAACTTCTTCTTTTGGTTCCAAAACAGGCTCTGGCTGACCTTCCGCCTCCTCTGCTAAGATTTGTTGGTCATAGACCTTGAGGAAAGGATAGTAAAGGGCTGTGTCCACTACGACCAAGAGGAGCGCCAGCAAAAAGGCTAGAGGAGCAAAGTTGGTCCCCATGATAATTCCCAGTGGACCAGGGGTTGTCCAAGGCAGGTTGACACTGAAGGAATTCATTTTGAGACTGTCCACGAAAAATTTAAAGATCCAGACGTTCACGATTGGAGCCAAAACAAACGGAAGGAAAAAGACAGGGTTGAGCACAATCGGCGCCCCAAATAAAATCGGTTCGTTCACCCCAAAGAAAGTCGGAATGACCGATGCACGACCAATGGCTCGATTCCGCTTAGACTTGGTGAGCCACATAAACATGAAGGGAACTACCAAGGTCGCCCCAGTACCACCCATGGTTACAATAAACATCTGAGTCCCTGATGTCAAAATCTTATCTGCGTGTTGCCCAGCCTGCAAGAGTTGGAAATTGGCTTCCACATTAGCGTAAGTAATCGCCGCGATGGCCGGTTCAACAATCGACGGACCATGAATTCCAACAAACCAGAAAAGGGCGTAGGCTCCAAAAATCAGCGTAATCCCTAAGTAACCATCTGCCGCTGTAAATAGGGGTTCAAACGCTTTAAGAATTGCCTCGGCCACACTGCTTCCAACCAATTGACGACTCAGGAGATCCAAACCATAGAGGACAAAGATAGAAAGAGCATACGGAATAATATCCTTAAATGCCTGAGACACATTCGGCGGAACTTCTTGAGGCATGGGGATGGTAACATTATTCTTCACACAAAGTCGATACAAATTAACCGTAATAAAGGCAGCTAGAAAAGCTGTCAGCAAACCTTTCGTTCCCATATAACCATTGGCTAAACCACCTTCTAAACTATCTGCTGCTAGCAGTAAAAAACCAGAAATCGCTGCCATCATGGTCGACAAGAAGTTAATCTGATTGGTCTTCGGCAAGTCTCGGTTAAAAGCATCCGTCAAGGATTTAGCCGTTGTCCCAGCAACGAGTACCGCTACAATCCCCATGGTATAACCATACGGTTTCATAATCGCCGCTACCATCTCCTCAGACCAGGTAAAGCCAAAGATATTCGGAACAAAGGCTACCAATAGAAAAATACTGGAAAAGAGAATCACCGGCATAGCTGCGATAAAACCATCCCGAATAGCTCTTAAGTAAGCATTTCGAGAGACTTTCTCAAAGAAAGGCTTGCCTTTTTCTATCCAAGCAATCAATTGATTCATAACTTTACCCCCTTCTATAGAGTTCAATCATGTGCTTCATCAAATCCTTCAAAAGCAGAGTTGTCATCAAATGATCCTGCCCATGCATCAAGGTCACACTGTAGACTAAATCTTCTCCAGCTGCTTCCTTCTGCAAGAGGCTGGTTTGAGCCTGGTGAGCTTGTACAATACAATCGTTAGCCTCTTCCACCAGTGCTTCTGCTCGCTCATAGTCCCCATTTTGCGCCGCATTCAAGGCTTCCAATAACCGAGAACGAGCATCTCCGGCATAGGCCACAATTTCAAAACCTAATAAAGTACTTTCTTCACGATTCATCTCAGAACCTCCTCGTAATATAAGTTTAGAGGGTTATTAAAACCCAGTTTGAACAATAATTGTATAAATACTTGACTATTGCAATGTTTCCCAGAACAATAGAGTTATGGAAAGGACTCATGGTTGTTTCTTAT
>NZ_JADXDQ010000129.1:0-521 GCF_015831295.1 Streptococcus sp. NLN64 | reverse complement strand
AGACTCGTTAGCTCAGTTGGTAGAGCAATTGACTTTTAATCAATGGGTCGCTGGTTCGAGCCCAGCACGGGTCATATGCGGGTTTGGCGGAATTGGCAGACGCACCAGATTTAGGATCTGGCGCTTTCGGGCGTGGGGGTTCAAGTCCCTTAACCCGCATTAAGTATCATAGGCCGGCTTAGCTCAGTTGGTAGAGCATCTGATTTGTAATCAGAGGGTCGCGTGTTCAAGTCATGTAGCCGGCATTAAGAGGATTGCGAACGTAGTTCAGTGGTAGAACACCACCTTGCCAAGGTGGGGGTCGCGGGTTCGAATCCCGTCGTTCGCTTTGGCGCCGGGGTGGCGGAACTGGCAGACGCACAGGACTTAAAATCCTGCGATCGTTACTGATCGTACCGGTTCGATTCCGGTCCTCGGCAAATGAGCACCCTTAGCTCAACTGGATAGAGTACCTGACTACGAATCAGGCGGTTAGAGGTTCGACTCCTCTAGGGTGCATGTAAACAATAATACGGGAAGTA
>NZ_JADXDQ010000128.1:0-546 GCF_015831295.1 Streptococcus sp. NLN64 | reverse complement strand
AAAGCGCCAGATCCTAAATCTGGTGCGTCTGCCAATTCCGCCAAACCCGCATATGACCCGTGCTGGGCTCGAACCAGCGACCCATTGATTAAAAGTCAATTGCTCTACCAACTGAGCTAACGAGTCTGTTCCCTATTCTGCAATACTGGTTTATAGGTCACAAGCTTATGCTTGTTTCATTTTTATACATTCAAAATGTACACTGTACATTTTTTGGCGCAAACTTTCGTTTGCTTTATATATACATTCAAAATGTACACTGTACATTTTGAACGGTCCCGACGGGAATCGAACCCGCGATCTTCGCCGTGACAGGGCGACGTGATAACCGCTACACTACGGGACCTGTACTTTCGTACTATGGGAGTTAACGGGATCGAACCGCTGACCCTCTGCTTGTAAGGCAGATGCTCTCCCAGCTGAGCTAAACTCCCATAAGAAAGCCTGAGCTTTCTATTTGCTAAGCGACTACCATATCTCACAGGGGGCAACCCCCAACTACTTCCGGCGTTCTAGGGCTTAACTGCTGTGTTCGGCATGGGAACA
>NZ_JADXDQ010000127.1:0-564 GCF_015831295.1 Streptococcus sp. NLN64 | reverse complement strand
TTTTGGATCTCCATTTTCAGGAATGTATGGAATGTACTTACCTATAACTCACGGTATACATAAGTGACTGTCTTCGTACCTTCTTCAACCTTACCAGTTGTCGCATCGGATGTCGTCAAGTGACCTTGTTCATCAACTGCACCTACTGTGTAATCACCAGCTGGAACAAGTTTGTATGTCTTACCATCTTCTGTCTTGATAATTTCTGGACGGTTATCCACGACTGTATCGTAGTCTGAATCCACATCACCGTTTTCAACATCTTTAACAGGCACTTTGATTTCTTTACCGTCTGTATCAACGTAAGTAACAACAACATTACCCTTCTTCACTTCAGGTGTTGGATCTGGAGTTACCGGTACGTATGGTACTGGTGTATCTTTACCTGGATCATTTGGATCTGTGATGGATGGTGGAACATAACCCTTGGTTGGATCGTCTGGATCAACTGGTTTCAATGGCTCATCTGTTCCTGGTACTTTTGGTTCGTATCCTGGAATATATGGCAATGGTGGCTTATTGCTTGGATCCTCTGGGGTTTCATCGTATGGTACTGGTGGTTTG
>NZ_JADXDQ010000126.1:0-608 GCF_015831295.1 Streptococcus sp. NLN64 | reverse complement strand
GGTGAAGTCGTAACAAGGTAGCCGTATCGGAAGGTGCGGCTGGATCACCTCCTTTCTAAGGAAATGGATGACATTGGTACTTGTTCAGTTTTGAGAGGTTAAGTCAGGATATGGACGACGGTCCGCTTGCGGAAACTTCCAGAAGAAAAATAGGAAACAGACGATGTGTTCGAAGAACACAAGGAAGTTTATCTTTTTTCGCTAGGAAGTTAGTCGAAAATTCAACTCTCAGAGACAGTAAGAAAAGAAATAAAAACAGAATAGAACCAGTTGTTAAAAACCAACTTGGGGCCTTAGCTCAGCTGGGAGAGCGCCTGCTTTGCACGCAGGAGGTCAGCGGTTCGATCCCGCTAGGCTCCATTAAGATACTAAAGGCGTCCCGCTTGCGGGAAGTTCTAAAGAAAGTGGTATCTTAAGTAAGGAAAACTAAATAGAGTGTAAGACTTTGAAAGAAGTTGAACACGCCCTCATTTTTCGGGAAAAAAGATAAACTTCCTAGTGTTCGAAGAACACTTCATCAGTTTCCTATTTTTCCGTTCAAAATGCACAATTCTTGGGACGGGCTTAGTATCCTATAAGAACATTGAAAATTGAATATCTATATCAAT
>NZ_JADXDQ010000125.1:0-670 GCF_015831295.1 Streptococcus sp. NLN64 | reverse complement strand
AGCCAGCCGCCTAAGGTGGGATAGATGATTGGGGTGAAGTCGTAACAAGGTAGCCGTATCGGAAGGTGCGGCTGGATCACCTCCTTTCTAAGGAAATGGATGACATTGGTACTTGTTCAGTTTTGAGAGGTTAAGTCAGGATATGGACGACGGTCCGCTTGCGGAAACTTCCAGAAGAAAAATAGGAAACAGACGATGTGTTCGAAGAACACAAGGAAGTTTATCTTTTTTCGCTAGGAAGTTAGTCGAAAATTCAACTCTCAGAGACAGTAAGAAAAGAAATAAAAACAGAATAGAACCAGTTGTTAAAAACCAACTTGGGGCCTTAGCTCAGCTGGGAGAGCGCCTGCTTTGCACGCAGGAGGTCAGCGGTTCGATCCCGCTAGGCTCCATCAGGATATCGAAGCCGATCCGCTTGCGGAAACTTCGAGAAGAAAAATAGGAAACAGACGATGTGTTCGGAGAACACAAGGAAGTTTATCTTTTTTCTCTACGAAGTTAGGCTGAGATTCAACTACAAACAAAGTTGAAGTAGTATCCTATAAGAACATTGAAAATTGAATATCTATATCAAAGAAAGTAACAAGAAATAAACCGAAACGCTGAACGCATAAAGAGTTTACTTAATTCAGGTAGAGTTAAGAAAAGAGGTTAAGTTAGTAAGGGCGCA
>NZ_JADXDQ010000124.1:0-722 GCF_015831295.1 Streptococcus sp. NLN64 | reverse complement strand
AAAAAATAAAAAAGTCCTATATCCTAGGAAGTGCAAAATCAACCCGAAAGGATATAGAACCTATGACTATTGTATCAGAGATTTTCGAGAAATTAAAGGACTGTCAAAATTTATCCGAAGTTGAGGAAGTTTTTTCATTGCTTTTTTCTGAGTTATTCATAGATTCTCTAAGCCACTGTCTAGAATTGCTGGATAAATTTCTGATTCAGCCCTATTTAGAAGATGGTTGGTCTATTGATCGTTTGGAGGAACGTCAGATAACCTTTTTGTTTGGTACAGTAACTTTTAAACGCCGTCGTCTTCGGAAACAAGGTGAGAAAAGTTTCATTCCTTTAGATAGGGCCTTAGGTCTGGAACCGCGCCAACATTTCAGTTCATTGTTTAAAGAAAAGATAGCTCAATTGTCGACTGGTATGACCTATCGACAAGCAGGGAGATCTGTAGAGCTACTAACCAATCAAACCATTAGTCATCAGACGGTTCACGCGATAGCTCAGAGTGTCGCAGAGAAGATAAAAGAAACATCAGACTCAGAGCTTGATGTATCGGATAAGAAAAAACCAGAAGTTCTTTACATAGAAGCTGATGGGATTTGGATTGGCAGTCAAGAAAAGGGAAAACACCTAGAATATAAACGGGGCTTTATCCATGAGGGAGTTGAGAAGGTAGGTAATCGGAACTGTCTCATCAATCCGGTTTATTTTGGCTGCTTTGGAACGAGT
>NZ_JADXDQ010000123.1:0-757 GCF_015831295.1 Streptococcus sp. NLN64 | reverse complement strand
TCCATATTTATTTATAGAAAAGCTTGATCGTTCATAAAAATCATCAGAACTGCAATTGTTTATTGCTTGTTTCTGATGATTTTTTTGATAGTTACGCAAAGATATTCAGGGTATGAATAATTCGGGTTACAGGTTATTCGAACTTTAGACATCAGTTAATTGTGGAGGTATGTAGGGAAGATAAACAGTGATGATTCATCCATCATGATTTTGGACACTCTTCCCTATTTTTAATACTGGAATTAGAGGTGTGAGGATATAATGAAAAAATATGCAGTTATATTAATGCCACTGATACTACTTATTTGTGTTTACAATCCAATTGTTCTTCATGCTGATGAGTTAAATACTAATAATTCGATTGAAGAGTACTCAATCCAGTCCTCAATGGAATCTCAAGATTTTTGTTCGGATAAGGCCTTTATCTGCCAAAGAAGAAAGGATTGAAGTTCATGAGAGTTCGAATCGTCGATTACCGACTACTTCAGGTCATGGGGATCTATTCTTAATGATTTTTGGTTTTCTATTTTCATATTTAGGATTTAAAGTGGTTCAATTTAAATCTCGAGCAAATAAAAATTATTTGAAAATATAGAGGATAGGATAGTTCTGAACTATGATTTTCTCAATAGTCTAGTGGTGAAAAGTCAAGTTCAAAGTTCTGAGCAGTTACTCTTTTTTTCAGAAAAAAGGGCGCACTGAAAAGAGCTAGCGAAAAATGATGTTTTTCAACCAATTTTCACTAGATTTTCAAGGA
>NZ_JADXDQ010000122.1:0-828 GCF_015831295.1 Streptococcus sp. NLN64 | reverse complement strand
CCGAAGTCGGTGAGGTAACCGTTTGGAGCCAGCCGCCTAAGGTGGGATAGATGATTGGGGTGAAGTCGTAACAAGGTAGCCGTATCGGAAGGTGCGGCTGGATCACCTCCTTTCTAAGGAAATGGATGACATTGGTACTTGTTCAGTTTTGAGGGGTCATGTAGATGACAACCAAGAAATAAAACAGAATAGATTCAAAGGTTAGAAACCAACCTGGGGCCTTAGCTCAGCTGGGAGAGCGCCTGCTTTGCACGCAGGAGGTCAGCGGTTCGATCCCGCTAGGCTCCATTAAGATACTAAAGGCGTCCCGCTTGCGGGAAGTTCTAAAGAAAAATAGGGACATCGATGAAGGAGTTTACTCCAAAGCGATGGCATCTTTTTTCACAAGAACTTAGCCTGAGTTCAATTGCTTTGGAAAAAGCTATGGATGTGGTATCTTAAGTAAGGAAAACTAAATAGAGTGTAAAACTTTGAAAGAAGTTGAACACGCCCTCATTTTTCGGGAAAAAAGATAAACTTCCTGGTGTTCGAAGAACATTTCGTCAGTTTCCTATTTTCCGTTCAAAATGCCCAATTCTTGGGACGGGCTTAGTATCCTAAAAGAACATTGAAAATTGAATATCTATATCAAAGAAAGTAACAAGAAATAAACCGAAACGCTGAACGCATAAAGAGTTTACTTAATTCAGGTAGAGTTAAGAAAAGAGGTTAAGTTAGTAAGGGCGCACGGTGGATGCCTTGGCACTAGGAGCCGATGAAGGACGTGACAAACGACGAAATGCTTTGGGTAGCTGTAAGTGAGCGAAGATCCAGAGATGTCCGAATGGG
>NZ_JADXDQ010000121.1:0-861 GCF_015831295.1 Streptococcus sp. NLN64 | reverse complement strand
ATCCACGTACAGATGCAGATAAGTACACACCAGAAACAACTCCAGAAACTGTAGCCAAAGGTGGCACAGTAGACTTAACAGATAATGTTAAACCAATCACTGATGAGTCAGGTAAGCCAGTTGAAGTAACAGTTAAAGATGTGACTCCAGAGGGTGCGATTGATACAAACAAACCTGGAAATTACACAGGTAAGGTAGAGATCACTTATCCAGATGGCAGCAAAGAAGTTGTGGATGTACCGGTAACAATTGTAGATCCACGTACAGATGCAGATAAGTACACACCAGAAACAACTCCAGAAACTGTAGCCAAAGGTGGCAAAGTAGACTTAACAGATAATGTTAAACCAATCACTGATGAGTCAGGTAAGCCAGTTGAAGTAACAGTTAAAGATGTGACTCCAGAGGGTGTGATCGATACAAATACCCCAGGTGACTACACAGGTAAGGTAGAGATTACATACCCAGATGGAAGCACAGAAGTTATTGATGTACCGGTAACAATTGTAAATCCACGTACAGATGCAGATAAGTACACACCAGAAACAACTCCAGAAACTGTAGCCAAAGGTGGCAAAGTGGACTTAACAGATAATGTTAAACCAATCACTGATGAGTCAGGTAAGCCAGTTGAAGTAACAGTTAAAGATGTAACTCCAGAAGGTGCGATTGATACAAACAAACCTGGAAATTACACAGGTAAGGTAGAGATCACTTATCCAGATGGCAGCAAAGAAGTTGTGGATGTACCGGTAACAATTGTAGATCCACGTACAGATGCAGATAAGTACACACCAGAAACAACTCCAGAAACTGTAGCCAAAGGTGGCAAAGTAGACTTAACAGATAATGTTAAACCAA
>NZ_JADXDQ010000120.1:0-883 GCF_015831295.1 Streptococcus sp. NLN64 | reverse complement strand
GACTTAACAAGACACTACTACTTTAACATAAAGAAAAAGTAGTGAGAAAATCTTCCGTCGAAGGTTTCCTCACTACTAATCTTAGTATGTTTGAGTCAAAATTACTCAGTGTATATATTTGACGAACCAACCAGTAATTTAGATCCCATTAGATCAAGGAAGATAATGGATTATATACTTTCTATATCTGATGCAATCATTATTGTGATCACTCATGATCAAGACAGAGAAATCCTGAAACGTTTTAATCAAGTTATCAGAATAGATGGCACGACAAACGCACGAAAGATTCTAGTAGATTTATTCCCTGCTAGAATCTTTTTTAAATTAGTACTCTTAAAAATTTATCGAATACCATACTCAAATGGAACTTCTTTCGTCTCATACTCATATCTTTACCAACATCAAGATTTCTTAACACACTCAAACAAAATTTGTCGATAATATTCAGGTTAAAGGCTAACTGTTTATTTAAAGTTTTATTAGCGTCTTCACGGAAAACAACATCCAATAGCCAGTGCATACTCTCGATTTTCCAGTGGCCCCGAACATAGCTGGCTAGTTCGTCAGCTAATACCTTCGTACTCAAGACAAAATAGCGCTCGATACGCGTTACCTTATCATCCTTCTCAATAATACAAATAGCCTTTCCCAAACATTGAACATGAGGCCAATCTGGATGGTCTTTTCGGAACCAAGAAGTGTCGTGGACAACTTCATACTTTCGTGTTTCGATTTGACCATGAGCTTTTTCAATAGTTTCATAATAATCTACTACAGACTCTTGGTCATAGGAAAAGCAAGCAACAATATCTTCCAATAATCCTTTTTGATTTCCTTTGACAGGTAGGCAGAAATCGCCACCCTGTTTGATTATTTTTTT
>NZ_JADXDQ010000012.1:0-41510 GCF_015831295.1 Streptococcus sp. NLN64 | reverse complement strand
TGACAGGCATAGTCTGTATCATGACCCGCTAGAATTTGAAAAATGAGTTGGATAACAATCATTGTGTCTGAGTAAAGAGGGGAATGGCGTTGATCATTAGTGACTAAATATTTGGAAATTAACTCAGCCAGCTTCAAGACCTCAAACAATTCTTTAAAGAGAATCAGTCCGCCATAATTCGTTAGATTTCCTCCCTCAAAAGAAAAATTCTTGTTTTTAGCATTATTATTTGTTAGACTGAACATGTGGATTTCCTTTCTTTTTGTGGTTTTGCTTTCACTTATATCATAAAGGGGAAATCCTTTTTTGTCTAGTCGAATGTTTCACCCAATGGGTGAAAAGCAGAACCTTCCAGAAACCCTGTGATCAATACGGTTTCTGGAAGGTTTTTAAGTTAGGTATGAATAATTTGGGATTTAGGTTAATGTCCCAATCTCCAAATAATTCCTCTTGAGATTCAAAAGTCGCTAACTTACTGTCTGGTTTTAAAATTCGCTGGAAGACAAGGAGTTTTAATGCTTTTGTCAAATCAAATTTGGCATTTGTTTTTAGTTGCTTCATAAAATTAGGAAGCCGTAACTCTTCAAAAATGTCAACGAAGACCATCCAGCCATAAGATTTGTCTGGTTCATTCATGGGAGCAAGTAGATCATAGGTAACTTGGATAGTTTTTTCTGGATTTAAAAGGCCAGCTTTAGCCTCCTTCTTCAGTCGATCCAAGATACCTGGTTCGCTTTCCTCCATTTCATCAAGCAGACCGTATTTGTGAAGTATTCTTTGTTTTACTTTCCCGTCCTTACGATATCCTTCAACAAGATAAACGTGAGTCCGACCTTCTTTGTTAGTAGTCGTTTTAATAAAAGCCATATTTCCATTATATCATGCACAACCATATACAACAAGAGTTTTGTGCAAAAAATATTGAAAAAATACAGTTCTATCAAGCGGTTGAGCTGGATTGCTTACAACACAAAGTGATAAACTCGGGATTATAGCGAATACAGGGTATAGTTTCAAGCTTTTTGAGGTCTATCTGTGGTATACTAAGGTGGAATGGAGGATTATATGATGATCGAATCTCTAGGCCAAGTCATGGTCTATGTGAATGATATTGCTGGCGCTGCCAAGTTTTGGAAGGAGCAAGTTGGCTTCGAATTAGTAGAGCGTCAAGAAAATATGGGCATGGTGTCTTATTTAGTAGCGCCAAAGAAAGATAGCCAGGTGAAGATTGTCCTTCAGGACAAGGCCAAGGTAGCTGAATTGAGCCCGGAGTTGGATTTGGCGACACCATCCTTTTTGATGGAAACTTCTGACCTGGATGGTACCTACCAATATATGCTAGATATGGGCGTATTGGTCATGCCAATAGTAGACTTAGGCTTTATGCGGGTCTTTAATTTTTCCGATTTAGAAGAAAATTATTTTGCAATTCGTGAGGTGAAGAAATGATTAAAGGGATTGAAGTTTATTTAGTGACAGATGGAAATGGCCAAGAGGCTGTTGAGTTTTACAAGGGAGTGTTAGGTGCTGAGCTTGCGAGCTTGACACTCTGGGGCGATGCCATTCCTGATGTAGCGGAAGAGCATAAGGATTTAGTCTTGAATGCGCAACTGGTGGTGGACGGGATTCGTCTGCAAATCTCTGACGAAAGCCCAGAATATACCTACAACCCTGGTCGCAACGTGGTTCCAACCCTTATCGTAGACTCTGCGGAAGCTGCTCAAAAGCTCTACGATGCCCTTAAAGAAGAGGCACAAGAGGTGACACTGGAATTGCAAGAAACCTTCTGGTCACCAGCTTATGCCAACTTAATTGATAAATACGGTATTAACTGGCAGATTTCTGCAGAAGTTGAGGCTTAATATGGTTAGTCTCGCTGAACGTTATGCCGATTATCCGGTCCAGCCCTTTATCTCGGAGCAACAAGCTCAAGACCATGCTAGCGGCCAGGTAGCGCCAGCGGTACCTCGTAAGAATATGGAACCCCTCGAGGGAGATATTTTGGCTGGTGATGTCATTTTACTCTGGCGGATTGCCTTGGGAACTTTCACGACAGAATCTGTTTTTCCAAAGTATTTTGAATACACTTATGGAATCGATGCACCTCGGAACTTGAAAGATTTGGAGGAACGGGACCTGGTTCGTAAGCAAAGTGCGCGTGAATCCTTGGCTCATATTAATGCTGGGCAGAAGAAATCGATTCTAAAAAACCAAGGTGTTAAAGGTTTTTCTAAAATGAAAGCGGCTGAACTGGATCAGGCACTTCTGAGCCAGGTAGACGAATCTGCCTTGGAAGCCAGTTTTGACATTCGTGGCTATGTTTTGACACCAGAGGGCCAGGCCCTGTTTGAACTACATCCTCAGGTATTAGATCGTCACCCTAAGAAGATGTAGGGAAGAGTGAGGTAGATATGAAAAAGAAATTTTATAAGGTCATGTTTGGAACTCTGCTCACAGGAGTTGGATTTTGGTTGGGCTATCAATTGGCGGCAATGGTAGCTCAGATTCCATCCCAGTCAATGTTTGAAAATGAATTTGTAAATTTCGGTTTCATCTACCTCCTTTTCTTTTTCCTTTTTCTTGTGGCTATCTTTATCCATGAATTGGGACACTATATTGGTGGTCGCTTGTCTAGGTATCGTTTGATTTCCTTTCGTGTGGGAAGTTGGGTCTTAGTCCGCTGGGATGAAGGCTTGTTTTGGAAACGATTTACTCTTCACGGCACTTTGGGACAATGTTTGATGGCACCGCCAAGTTCAGATTCTAATCAAGTTCCAGTTCTTCTCTACAATCTTGGCGGACCTTTGATCAATCTTCTGTTTGCTCCCTTGATTGTTCTAGGGCTAAAGATGGACCCATCATGGTGGAGTCTCTCCCTCTTCTTATTTGGAGGGCTTAATCTGCTACTCTCTCTAGGTAATGGAATCCCTTTTAAAGGAAAAATTATCTCTAATGATGGGATGAATGCTTGGGAATTGTATCATAGCCCCGCTGCACGAGAGGCCTTTGTCAAACAGATGCTAATAACAGAAGGACTAACGAGAGGTCGTCGGTTAAAAGATTTACCGGTAGAATTGTTTCATTTGAAGAGTCCAGTAGAGGAGGGGAACTCTTTTGTTTCGATGATGAACTATTATTGGGCTTCTTACCTTCTGGATAAAGGGGCTTATAGGGAAGGAAGAGGAATTTTAGATAAGTTAGTACTTCCTAGCGGAACCTTGCCAGGTCTTCTGAAAATCTTTAGCCGATTAGCCTTATTATTTCTAGAACTCCTCGAAAATCCTAGTCAGGTTGATCTATCTATTTTAGGAGAGAAAGAAACCAAGCAAGTGCTAAAAGCTATGAAGGATTATCCGTCTATACTTTCGATCCAGTATTCCATTGCCCGTCTTCGAAATCAGGATCAAGCAGAGGCAGATGCCATTCGTCATCAACTTGAGAAAGTGATCCAGACCTATCCGACCAAGGCTGATATTGAGATGGCGTTGGAGGATGTGGACATGGTTGATCGAATTGCGGCTGGGGAAGATGTTGCGAGCCTATTTTCATAAGAAAAATCAAGGTGGAAACGGAGGTTTTCATCTTGTTTTTTAGAATAGTGTGGTAGAATTATCTTGAGTAATGAAAATAACAGGTCTATAGATCCGATAGTGTTTCTTTCAATATTCAGTTTAGGAGGAGTGCTGATGAAAAAGGTGATGAAAATTCCAAGCTATTTAAAATTAGTTTGTGTTGGGATGTCTACTATAGTGCTACCAACTTTTTTTTCAGAATCAAGATATTCCGAGGATTAAAACAGATAAACTAACTGCAGGTCAGCGAGTTCAATTAGACTATTTACGCTCTTTAAATGAAATCAAGAAGGAGGCGGTCTCTTTTGACTACAAACAAGAATGATTTAGAAAAAGTAGACGACCTTGTTGATTTGGTAGAGAAGTTACCTGATGAAGAAAGACAGATTGTTTTACAAAAATTAGAAATATATCAGGGAGATTTACCTCATCCTGAAATCTTAGAAGGCTACAATAATTTATTTCCAGAAGCTGCAAAACTGATCATCGAGAATGGGGTAGCAGAATCGGAACATAGAAGAAAAATGGAAGAGAAATATCTTTCTGGAAATATTGCAGCTCATAAGTTCGGTCAAGTGTTAGGTTTCATTGTAGCATTGTTAATTATTGCTTGTGGAACCTTTTTGATATTTACGGGTCATTCTATTGCAGGTTCTATTATGACTGGAACGACTGCTCTAGGTGTTATACTCTTTTAGTTTATCTTTTATTACTGTGTTAGCTCGTCTTGCCGTACTTTAGTACTGCCTGCGACTCGCTGCCTTGTACTAAAAGCAAACTAAAAGACTATATAGGACTTTTTGCAAATAATTCTAAACATACTTAGCTGAATGAATGGACTTTCCCCTCCTTAAGGAGGGCTTTTTTGGGAATCGGTTTAGTTTCTTTCTCAAGTCAATTCCAGACTTTGCAAACAATGTTCCGTTTTGGTGGATTTTTATCAAAAATATTAATGAACTTTGAATTTATGAATGCTTATTTCATAAGCTTCTTAGCTTTTATGTTTTTATTTTTATCATTTCGTGGTAGAATAACTTATATTTATATTTTTAGGAGAAAAACTCATGGAAGATCCTAGCAGTCAGAATCTGATGTTTCAGATTGTATTGCTTTTTGTCTTGACTTTTTTAAATGCCTTTTTTTCAGCCTCTGAGATGGCCATGGTGTCCTTGAACCGGTCACGTGTGGAGCAGAAGGCGGAAGAAGGGGACCGGGCTTATCAACGCTTGTTGAAAGTATTAGAAGAGCCGAATAATTTCCTATCCACTATTCAGGTTGGGATTACCCTCATTAACATCTTGGCCGGTGCGAGCTTGGCGGATACCTTGGGGCGCATGTTTGCGACTTGGATGGGTGGTAGTGAGACGGCTTATGCGGCGGGAAGTTTTCTGGCCTTGGCGCTCTTGACCTATATCTCAATTGTGCTTGGGGAATTGTATCCTAAGCGAATTGCCCTTAACTTGAAAGAATCCTTGGCTGTCCGCACGGCTCCGATTATTCTTTTTTTGGGAAAAATTGTAAGTCCCTTCGTTTGGTTGCTTTCGGCTTCCACCAATCTGCTGAGTCGTTTGACGCCGATGGAGTTTGATGATGCAGATGAAAAAATGACGCGAGATGAGATTGAATACATGCTCTCGAAAAGTGAGGAGAGCTTGGATGCGGAAGAATTGGAGATGCTTCAGGGAGTCTTTACCCTTGATGAATTGATGGCGCGTGAATTGATGGTGCCGCGGACGGATGCCTTCATGGTGGATATTAAGAATCCAAGTGAGGAAAATATCCAAGCCATTTTAAAACAAAACTTCTCTCGGATTCCTGTTTACGAAGATGATAAGGACAATGTGATCGGAATCTTGCACACCAAGCGGATTTTGACCGAGGCCTTCACCTCTGGTTTTGAAAATTTGTCATTACGAAAGATTTTACAGGAACCACTATTTGTGCCCGAAACCATGTTCGTGGATGACCTCTTGACCTCCTTGCGGAATACGCAAAACCAGATGGCCATCTTGTTGGATGAATATGGGGGCGTAGCAGGTCTGGTTACCCTAGAGGATCTCTTGGAAGAGATTGTTGGGGAAATCGAGGATGAAACCGATAAGGCTGAATTAGAAGTTCGAGAATTGATGGATGGAAGTTTCATCGTCCTTGGTGCAATGACCTTGAACGATTTTAATGAGTACTTTAATGTTGAATTGGAGAGTGATGATGTCGATACCATTGCCGGTTACTACATTACGAGCCTAGGAAGCATCCCAGCAGAAGGGGAACGTCTTTCCGTTGACCTGGAGTCAAATGGTTATCGCTTGTCCATGCGCAATGACAAAGTTAAAAAAGGTCGGGTCACCAAACTTCGTCTACATCTGAAAAAAATAGAAGAAGATCAGGAATCAGAAGAAACGAATTCCAAATAACAAGGAAATCTCCAGGAAAAACACCTAGTCAGCTGCTGGAAAGGTAGCTTGATTCTAGGTGTTTTTTTGACTGATGAATCCACCATAGTGCCTTCGATCTTTGATAGTATACTCTTTTAGACTCATTGGATTTCAATAAGCTCAAAATCTCTCACAGAGATTTTGAGCTGTCTACGACTCGCTGCCTTTTACTAAAAGTAAAGTAAAAGACTATAAAAGACGCTACATTGTGAGTTTCCTATTTGATAAAAACAGAGGTTGAACTTTAGTGAGAAGTTGGAAGCTCCTCCATATTTCTTGTGTTAAAAGGGACTTGGGCTTTAGGTGAGTGAAGAATGTGTATTTGCATGGATTCTATTTTCATGTACTATCATGAAAAATGAGGACATTTTTCCAAAAAAGTGCTATACTATAGAAAGTAAAACGCTTACAGGAGGGCTGTTATGGGAGAAGGAATCGATTATGGGAGCGTGACTGGATATGTTCATTCAACAGAGAGTTTTGGTGCTGTAGATGGACCTGGAATTCGTTTTATTATTTTTTTACAAGGTTGCAAAATGCGGTGCCAGTATTGCCATAATCCTGATACCTGGGCGATGGAGAATAATCAGGCCCAGACACGTACGGTAGACGATATACTTCAAGAAGCCCTACGTTATAAAGGCTATTGGGGGAAAAATGGAGGGATTACCGTTAGTGGTGGAGAAGCTCTTCTCCAAATTGATTTTCTAATTGCACTATTTAATAAGGCTAAGGAATTTGGAATTCATACAACACTTGATACCTGTGGTCTGACCTTTCGCAATGATTCCAAGTATCTGGTCGTTTTTGATCAACTCTTGGAAGTAACAGATTTGGTTCTTTTAGATTTAAAAGAAATCAATGAAGAGAGACACAAATGGGTCACCAGCCAGAGTAATCGCAGTATTTTGGCTTGTGCACAGTATCTATCTGATAAGGGGATTCCTGTATGGATTCGGCATGTTTTAGTACCAGGTTTAACCGACCGAGATGATGATTTGGAGGAACTTGGTAAATTTGTAAAAACCCTAAAAAATGTCGATAAATTTGAAATTCTACCTTACCATACCATGGGAGAATTTAAGTGGGAGAAATTGGGAATTGATTACCCTCTTAAAGGCGTCAAACCACCTACGAAAGAACGAGTTGAGAATGCTAAAAAGCTGATGGATACAGAATCTTACACAGACTACCTAAAACGAATTCAAAGAGGATAATTCCTAGTTTCTTCTGTGGTAGAAGACCCGGCTTTGTGTTAAAATGGTAAATGAAAATTGGAAAAGAGGTAGAATCATGTCAAAAATCTTGGTTTTTGGTCATCAAAACCCTGATACAGATGCGATTGCATCATCATATGCTTATGCTTACTTGGCTCGCCAAGCTCATGGTTTGGAAACAGAAGCGGTTATTTTGGGACAACCAAATGAAGAAACACGCTTTGTCCTAGACTATTTTGGCGTTGAGACTCCACGTGAAATTCAGTCTCTTGCCAATGAAGGGATTGAGCAAGTCATCTTGACTGACCACAATGAATTCCAACAATCTGCGGAAGGAATCCGTGATGTTGAAGTGTTTGGTGTTGTAGACCATCACCGTGTGGCCAACTTTGAAACTGCGAACCCTCTATTTATGCGTTTGGAGCCAGTTGGATCTGCATCTTCAATTGTCTACCGCATGTTTAAAGAAAATCAGGTTGCAGTTCCAAAGGAAATTGCAGGACTGATGCTTTCAGGCTTGATTTCAGACACACTTTTGTTGAAATCTCCAACAACACATGTAACAGACATTCCATTGGCTACTGAATTGGCAGAACTCGCAGGTGTTGAGCTAGAGGTTTATGGACTTGAAATGTTGAAAGCTGGTACCAATCTCTCCAGCAAATCTGCAGCAGAACTAATTGATATTGATGCGAAGAGCTTTGAATTGGGGGGAAATACTGTTCGCGTAGCTCAGGTCAATACAGTTGATATCGCTGAAATTTTGGAACGACAGGGAGAAATTGAAGAAGCAATACAGGATGCAATGGCTGCAAAAGGCTACTCTGATTTTGTCTTGATGATCACAGATATTGTCAATTCCAATTCTGAAATTTTAACCTTTGGTGCTAACTCAGATAAGGTTGAAGCAGCTTTTGGTTTCAAGTTGGAAGACCACCATGCCTTCTTGCCTGGTGCAGTATCTCGTAAAAAACAAGTTGTTCCGCAACTGACAGCTGCTTTTGCGAATTAACACAAGAATAAAAGCAGAAATCATACTCGAGAAAATCAAAGGTTAAACTGAGAACAGTTATGAGATTTGTGAAGAGTGTAAATGTGAGGAAGGTAGGTCTAGGGGGGATCTACCTTCTTTCGCTCATTCATAATCATTCAAATTTTAATCCTGACATCGTCCGGTCTCATAGTCTTGTTTCGTCATTTTTGAAATTTCACGAGTATATTGTTTTGAGGTTTCCTAGGTCAAAAAATGTAAAGGGTTTGTATGAAATCATTCGGTGAAGTATTTAAACAATTCCGGCAGTCACGAGGCTTGTCCTTGCGTTCGATTTCCAATAAAGATTTATCGGTCTCCCAGTTGTCTCGTTTTGAAAATGGGCAGTCCGACTTAACCATTTCAAAATTTAAAATTGCCCTGGATGAGATCAATATGCCCATGTCTGAGTTCACCTATGCTGTTCAGGACTTTAAACGAGACGAGTTGCAGGACCTTATTCACAAGATGGATTTATATGTTCTACGCAACGATGTGGTAAGTATGCGACACCTTCTGGAAACTAGGCCCGTCAAACCCAAACTTCGAAGGCTTTTTCATGAACTAAACACCATCATTATAAAGATTAAATTGGAAGAGATGACAGGGGACGCAATTGTTTCGGAGCATGATCTTAGTGTCTTAACGGATTATTTGATTGGAGTGGAGTACTGGGGTTACTATGAACTCTTACTCTTCATGCATTCGATGCACCGTTTTCGTCACAGTCTTTTTATGACTCTCACCAAGGAGATGATGTCGCGCTCGGAATTCTATAAAGAGCTTCCTTTGAATCGTCGGATGATTAATTATTTGGTATTGGAAGCATTTGTCCTTGCTTGTGAGAGGCAGGAACTTATCGATGCCCATTACTACCGGAAGTTCATTCGAAATAATCAGTTTGAAGAACGCGATATCTTTGAGCGTTTGGTCTACCAGTATGCAGAGGGGATGTTTGAATTTTTCTTTCATGATGAACGAAAGGGATTGATGCTGATGGAAAAGGTTATTGAGATTTTTCGTGATACAGGAAGTATCCATTTAGCCCAGTCTTATCAAGCAAGAGTTGATGCTGCGATTAAGATAAAGGCTAATAATCACTAAAGTGTCAAGGACAGGCAGAAAAGGAACCGATTTCGGTTCCTTTTTGATGTTATAAGTAGTTTTGGACAACCTGGGGATCGCCAGGGTAAGGGATTTTTTCTCCTTGGACGATTTGGAAAGCATCGGCCCCTTTCCCAGCAATGATGATAGCATCATCAGGTTTGTAGGACTGCTTCAATATTGTTTGTATAGCCAGTTCTCTATCGGGGATGATGTGGACTGGACGGTGGATGTAGCTAGCGATTTCTTGGGAAATAGCCTCTGGATCTTCATAGTTGGGATCATCAGCGGTTAGGTAGACTTCTACACTTGGATAGTCATTTAGGAGCAAACCGAAGTCCTTTCGGCGACTCTCTCCTTTGTTACCGGTTGCTCCTAGGACGAGAGCGATTTTACCGGTTTGATAGTGGGCCACCGTATCGATTAATTTTTTCAGACTATCGCCATTGTGGGCATAGTCAATAAAAATTTTAGCTCCAGAAGGATGCGAAAGGACTTCCATACGTCCGTCAACCTTGGTGTGGGCAATTCCTGCTTTAATGGCAGCGGGTCTGGCTCCGAGTCGGTGGCAGGCTAGGGCTGCGGCTAGGGCATTTTCTTGGTTAAAGTCGCCAATTAGTTGAATGGCGTAGTCACCTGCTAAGGGGCCGGTGAGTTGAAAATGAAAGGCGCTGGACTGACTGATAGAATTGGGGCTACCGGCGCCATAGGCCGTGTGAGCTTTATCCGCAATTGAGTCGAGGAGGAAGTCAATGTGATTCATTTGCTGATTCAATATCACATAACGACTATTGGCTAATAATTGGCGCTTATGATAGAAATAATCTTCATAAGTAGGGTGTTCGATCGGGCCGATATGATCGGGGCTGATGTTGAGAAAAACACCGACATCAAAAGTAAGGCCGTAGACCCGTTTCACCAGGTAAGCCTGACTGGAGACTTCCATAATAAAGTGGGTTCGCCCGTTCTTGACCGCTTGAGCCATCATGGCAAAGAGGTCCAAACTTTCAGGTGTTGTCAATTGGGATTTAAAGAAGGTTGTGCCATCTAAAGTGGAGTTCATAGTGGACAACATAGCTGGTTTAGCTTCTTCTTTTAAAATGTTAAAAGCAAAATAAGCGGCTGTTGTTTTTCCCTTGGTTCCGGTAAAGGCTAAGAGTTTTAGCTTCCTTTCGGGATGGTCGTAAAAGGCCATAGCCACTAGGCTCATAGCTTGCTTAATGTCATTAACCAGGATTACGGGGATGGATACTTGGTAGTCTACTTCACTGACATAGTATTTTAGCCCTTGTTGGATTGCGGTTTCCAAGTATTCAGCTTTGAATTGATGGCCTTTGGCAAAGAACAGTGTTTGCTCAGATACCTCGCGACTATCATAGCTTAGTTCTCGGAAATCCCAAGTTTCTCCCTGATAGTAGTAATGATCGTCTTTAACAATGGCACGGAAGTTGTGATCCTCTTTAAGGATTTGTAATGCGGTTTCAAGTTTCATCATAGCTTTATTGTAACCCTTCCGCCAAGCTTTTACAAGTCAAACGCCATTGGGATTTTTTAGCTAAAATCTTGGAGGGATAAGGGCTTCGTGCTATAATAGTGGTAGGATTTTCGAAATATTTAAAGGGGAATAGAATGAATGACCAACAATCGCGTCAGCAAGAGTTGATGCTTAAGGGCGCTGCTTGGATGACGGCTAGCAACTTGATCAGTCGTCTCCTGGGCGCTCTCTATATTATTCCTTGGTATGGCTGGATGGGGCAGCATGCAGCAGAAGCCAACGGTCTTTTTACCATGGGCTACAATATCTACGCTTGGTTTCTCTTGATCTCTACAGCAGGCCTACCGGTTGCCATTTCCAAGCAGATTGCAAAATACAATACCATGGGAGAAGAGAGCAAGGCCTTTGCTTTGATCAATCGATTCCTGAAGTTGATGCTGGTACTGGGAATTGTATTTGCGGCAATCATGTATATTGCTGCTCCACTTTTTGCTTCTGGTTCGGGAGTAGGAGCTGAATTGATCCCTGTTATGCAAAGTCTAGCTTGGGCAGTGTTGATTTTTCCAGTCATGAGTATCATTCGCGGAGTATTTCAAGGCTACAATAATATGCGGCCATTCGCTATGAGTCAGATAGCTGAGCAGGTGGCGCGTGTCATTTGGATGCTACTAGCTACCTTTCTCATTATGCAGATGGGGAACCAAGACTATGTTGCCGCCGTTACTCAGTCCACCTTTGCCGCCTTTATCGGGATGATTGCCTCCATGGCACTTCTCATTTTTACCTTAAATCATGAGGGGCTCTTACGTCCTATTCTGGCAGCCTCTGGTCAAGAGCTGGAAGGTGGTACCGAATTGGTAATCGAAACGCTCAAGGAAGCAGTGCCCTTTATCATCACGGGATCAGCCATCCAACTTTTCCAGATTATCGATCAAATGACTTTTATCAATGTTTCTCGCTGGTTTACCGATACCTCTGAAAAGGATCTGTTGGTCTTGTTCTCGTACTTCTCAGCCAATCCCAATAAGGTCAGTATGATCCTGATTGCCGTAGCATCCTCCATCGGTGGGGTCGGGATTCCGCTCTTGACAGAGAATTTTGTGAAAAAAGACTTTGGAGCCTCCGCTAAATTGGTTATCGATAACCTCAGTCTCCTGATGACTTTTCTTATTCCGGCGACCTTCGGTTCCTTACTCTTGAGCCAAGCTCTCTATACATTTTTCTATGGGCAACCTCAGGGCTCTTCGCTCAACCTCTTTGTCTGGGCGATGTCTTTCACAATCATTCTAGGTCTCTATACCGTATTAGCTCCAATGATCCAAGCGCTTTATGAAAATCGTTTAGCGATGCTGTATTTCGTATATGGTTTAGGACTTAAATTGGTTTTACAGATTCCATTTATTTGGCTATTCGGTTCATATGGACCTTTGTTAGCAACAGGCTTAGCATTGGTGCTCCCCTGTGTCTTGATGTACCAAACCATTCACCGGATAACGCGCTTAAATCATCAACGGCTGATGAAACGGATGTTGCTGATTACCTTGATGACAGTAGTGATGTCTGTCTTTACAGGTCTAAGTCAATTCTTACTATCTTTCGTCATCGCACCGACTAGTCGCTGGGGTAGTCTCCTTCATTTACTAGTCGTCGGAGCCATTTCCGTTTACGTTTATGCCTGGATGGCCCTCAAGTCTCATCACTTGGATCGGGTAATGGGACCACAAGCTCAACGATTACGTCAACTTCTGCGGATTTCATGATTTAAAACCAAACGTTTTGAACTAAGAAACAGGATATCTGCTTGAAATACGGATGAAGAACTCTTTTTCCTATTCAGAAGTTGGAAAAAACTTAACGTTAAATAGGAGAGTGAGACAGAACGATTTTTACAAATAAAATCGTTCGTTACAAGTCTTTGTTTCAAGTTGTAAGCTGAAACGGTTTCTCCCCAAACCGACCTCGCTCTTTTATTGTTAGGCTCGGGATTCAAACAGTCTCTTCCCAGACTGTTTGAATCCCACCCCCCGGTCTAAAGGCATGTTGAATGCCTTTAGAGTTTCTAAATGAAATGAACGAAGTTCATGTCAATGTTGATTCGGTTACTTTCGGAGGTCAACGAGTCAGGAATTGACTCTTTGAGTATCTGGATAAGAGAACATGAACTGTTCTTTCAATAAAGGCGAAAGAAAGTACCAATCAACCACTGCGTCACAGTGAATTCACTAACGAAAATAGGAAGGTTGAGACTTTTGTCTCAACCTCTTTTTTTGTAAAAAGGCTATAAATGTAAAGCTTTTCATGGTGGACTGTGATATAATGGAAAAAATTAAGAAAAGAGGAACCAAGCATGTCTAAAGTTCAAGTCATCGCGCATCCGTTGATCCAACACAAATTGTCTATTCTTCGTCGGACGGATACTTCTACCAAGGCCTTCCGAGAGTTGGTTGATGAGATTGCCATGTTGATGGGGTATGAAGTACTCCGCGACCTTCCTTTAGAAGATGTGGAAATTGAAACCCCTATTACGACAACGGTTCAGAAACAATTGGCTGGTAAGAAGCTAGCTATTGTACCAATTTTACGGGCAGGTATTGGGATGGTTGATGGTCTCTTGAGTTTGGTTCCAGCTGCTAAGGTTGGGCATATTGGGATGTACCGTGATGAGGAAACCTTGCAACCCGTAGAATACTTGGTGAAACTTCCAGAAGATATTGACCAACGACGTATTTTTGTAGTGGACCCAATGTTAGCAACAGGGGGTTCCGCTATCTTAGCCATTGATTCCTTGAAAAAACGTGGTGCCAGCAATATTACCTTTGTTTGCTTGGTTGCGGCACCTGAAGGAGTAGCTGCATTAGAAGAAGCCCATCCGGAAGTTCCAATCTTTACAGCTGCTTTGGATGAGAAGTTGAATGAGCATGGTTACATCGTTCCGGGTCTCGGAGATGCGGGTGACCGTTTGTTTGGTACCAAATAAAAGTTTTTAAGTTGACCTTTACTGACCAATTAGGTATAATAAACTCATTCCAGTAAAGAAGGAGAGTACAGAATGATTCCTGTAGTTATTGAACAAACCAGTCGTGGTGAACGTTCTTATGATATTTATTCACGTCTCTTAAAAGACCGGATTATTATGCTAACGGGTCCAGTCGAAGATAACATGGCCAATTCCGTAATTGCCCAGTTGCTTTTCTTGGACGCCCAAGATTCTACTAAAGATATTTACCTCTACGTGAACACACCAGGTGGATCTGTATCCGCTGGACTTGCCATTGTCGATACCATGAACTTTATTAAAGCAGATGTTCAGACAATTGTTATGGGGATGGCTGCGAGCATGGGAACCATCATTGCTTCTAGTGGTGCTAAGGGCAAACGCTTTATGTTGCCACATGCTGAGTACATGATTCACCAGCCAATGGGTGGTACAGGCGGCGGTACTCAACAAACAGATATGGCGATCGCTGCTGAGCACTTGCTCAAAACTCGTCATACCTTAGAAAAAATCTTGGCAGACAATTCAGGTAAACCAGTGGAACAAATTCACAAGGATGCTGAGCGTGATTATTGGATGAGTGCAGAAGAAACACTTGAATATGGTTTCATTGATGAAATCATGGCCAATAACCAGTTGCCACAAGCCTAATCAGAGCGAGGAACTAAAAGAGGTTGAGACCTGGGGTCCACCTCTTTTGTTGTACAAAGGGAGCTAGCCAAGGACTAGTAGATATGATAAAATAACAGAAGGAAACGGAAAGGAGCTGGCTATGGGATTGGAGGATCGGCGCCAGGCAATCTATGTCTACCTTTATTACAATCGGGATCGTCGCAAACTATCCTCTTGGGGAGATGTGGTTTACCATTCCCGTCGGCTGCGGTATGTCCAACTTTTTGTGCCGGTTCATCGTGTTGAAGTGACGATTCAAGAGTTGGAGCAAGAAAACTATGTGCGTCAGGTTACCAAAAGTCAATTGGCTACCCTACCTCGGAGTTTTCAAGGTATCGATTTATCAACAGAGGAGACTGAGGAATAACTCAGCCTCCTTTTCTTTTTCAAAGAAAATCCAATGAAAATCTTCATGGAAAAAATTAAAAAAAATCTTAAACTTGTATTGACAATTTTCTGACAATTCTATATATTAGACTCTATAAAAAAAGAGGAGAGGTTCTATGAAACGTAAAAGCTTAGTGGCCACAATTTTAATGGCCTTTATGACATTTTTAGCGGCTTGTACACAAGTACCGGTTGCAGATGGATCCAAAGCTAAGGGGACCGAGATTGGGGATACCATCAAAGTTGGCTTTAACTTTGAAAATACTGGAGCGGTAGCTGCCTATGGTTCTGTTGAACAAAAAGGTGCCTTGCTAGCGGTCGAGGAAATGAACGAGGCTGGTGGAATTGACGGGAAGCAAATTGAGGTCATTTCCAAGGATAATAAATCAGAAACTCAGGAAGCGGCCTCTGTTTCGACTAACCTGGCCATCCAGCAACAAGTAAATGCCATTGTTGGTCCGGCAACTTCTGGTGCGACTGCGGCGGCGATTCCGAAAGCAACCATTGCTGGTGTACCGGTGATTTCTCCAAGTGCTACTCAAGATGGTTTGACTGCAGGACAAGATTTCTTGTTCGTTGGAACCTTCCAAGATTCTTATCAAGGGCGTATCATTGCTAAATATGTTTCTGATAATTTGAATGCTAAAAAAGTAGCCCTGTTTACAGATAACTCAAGTGACTACGCTAAAGGAATTGCTAAGTCATTCAAGGAAGCCTATAAAGGTGAGATTGTTATTGAAGAAACCTTCATCGCAGGTGATACCGATTTCCAAGCTGCTTTGACTAAGATGAAGGGGCAGGACTTTGATGTTATGGTTCTCCCTGGTTACTATACCGAAGCTGGTAAAATTGTGAATCAGATGCGCGGAATGGGTCTAAATCAACCTGTAGTTGGGGGAGATGGACTGAATTCTGAAGAGTTTGTTCAACAGGCGACTGCGGCGAAAGCGAATGATATTTACTTCGTATCTGGTTTTTCTTCAACCGTTAAAACTAACGATGAAGCAGAGGCGTTCAAAGTCGCTTATAAAAAGCGCTTTAATGAAGAACCAAGTACTTTCTCAGCCTTGGCTTACGATTCTATGAAGATGATGGCCAAAGCTATGGAAGGGGCAGAGAATTCTATTCAAATTCGTGACAACCTGACCAAGATTAAAGACTACGAAGGGGTAACCGGTAAAACAAGTTTTGATGCCGATCACAATACCACTAAGTCAGCCTTTATGATGACTATGCAAAATGGTAAGGTTGAAGAAGCGGTGTCCGTTCAACCTGATTAAAAGTGGAAATCGTTTTTGTATAGTCTTTTAGTTTAGTTTTAGTACAAGGCATCGAGTCGTAGACAGTACTGAAGTACGGCAAGACGAGCTAACACAGTAATAAAAGATAAACTAAAAGATAAACTAAAAGAGTATAGTAGAATAGAGACTAATAGAATGACAAAAGTCCTCACGGTCTTGGACTAGGAGGACAGACGGTATAGAAGTATCGATCCCTTTTATTAGAAGGGAACATCTTTTTTAGGAGATTATTTCGAATGATTTTACAGCAATTATTGAATGGGCTGATCTTGGGAAGCATTTATGCGTTGCTTGCCTTGGGGTATACCATGGTATACGGGATTATCCGCTTGATCAACTTCGCCCACGGGGATGTGTACATGATGGGAGCCTTCATGGGTTATTTCTTGATTAACACCCTCCGTTTGAATTTCTTTGTAGCCCTTTTATTGGCCATGGTCGGAACGGCTGCTCTCGGGGTTTTGATTGAGTTTCTGGCTTATCGACCCTTGCGACAATCCACTCGGATTGCAGCTTTGATTACCG
The DNA here is from genome assembly GCF_015831295.1 of Streptococcus sp. NLN64. NCBI lineage: Bacteria > Bacillati > Bacillota > Bacilli > Lactobacillales > Streptococcaceae > Streptococcus > Streptococcus sp. NLN64. The sequence continues at coordinate 24,777 of NZ_JADXDQ010000012.1, read as the reverse complement.
CTATCGGGGTATCCTTCCTTTTAGAATATGGAATGGTTTTCTTCTTTGGTGCTAATCCACGTCCTTTCCCACAAGTTATCGATACTGTCCGCTTTGACTTGGGGCCTGTATCTATTACAAACATTCAGTTGTTGATTCTAGGAGTGTCCATTTTCTTGATGGTTGTACTTCAATTGATTGTCAAAAGGACAAAGATGGGGAAAGCCATGCGGGCTGTTTCCGTGGACAGTGATGCGGCTCAGTTGATGGGGATTAATGTAAACCGCACCATCAGTTTCACCTTTGCGCTTGGTTCAGCTCTCGCTGGAGCAGCGGGTGTCTTGATTGCCCTTTACTATAACTCATTGGACCCGTTGATGGGGATGACGCCTGGTTTGAAATCCTTTGTTGCGGCGGTTCTTGGTGGTATCGGAATTATTCCTGGGGCAGCATTAGGTGGATTTGTTATCGGTATTCTTGAAACAGCGGCAACGGCTCTTGGATTCTCTGACTTCCGTGATGCGATTGTGTATGGAGTATTGATTTTGATTCTCCTAGTTCGTCCAAGTGGTATTCTTGGTAAAAATGTGAAGGAGAAGGTCTAGTCATGCAAAAAAATCTAAAGGAAAATATGATTTGGGCAGCTTTGCTGATTGCTGGCTATGCCCTGGTTACGCTTTTGGTAGAGACGAATGTTCTCAATCTCTACTATCAAATGATTTTCCAGCAAATTGGAATTAATATTATTTTGGCTGTGGGACTCAATTTGATTGTTGGTTTCTCAGGTCAGTTCTCTTTAGGACATGCTGGTTTTATGGCGATTGGAGCTTATGCAACCGCCATTATCGGGAAACAATTGCCGACCTATGGTGGTTTCCTTGTTTCTGTACTTGCGGGGATGGCCGTAGCAGGTGTTGTAGCACTCTTGGTCGGAATTCCTACCCTTCGTTTGAAAGGGGATTACTTAGCTATTGCTACCCTTGGGGTTGCAGAAATTATTCGGATCATCATCGTCAATGGTGGTGAGGTGACCAATGGTGCTGCTGGTATTTTGGGAATTCCTGCTTTTACAACCTGGCAAATGGTCTATGTCTTAGCCGCATTGACAACCATTGTGACCTTAAACTACTTGCGAAGTCCAATTGGTCGTCAGACACTTGCGGTTCGTGAGGATGAGATTGCTGCGGAATCCGTTGGGATTAATACCACCAACATTAAGATAATGGCCTTTGTTTTCGGTGCTATCACTGCAAGTATTGCAGGCTCCCTTCATGCTGGTTTTGTTGGTTCCGTTGTTCCACGCGATTTCGCATTCACGAACTCTATCAATATCCTGATTATTGTCGTATTCGGTGGTTTGGGATCTATGACTGGTACCATTGTTGCTGCAGTTGTCTTGGGACTCTTAAACATGTTATTGCAAGACGTTGCAAGTATCCGGATGATTGTTTACTCATTAGCCCTTATCCTTGTGATGATTTTCCGTCCAGGTGGTCTTTTGGGGACTTGGGAATTTAGTTTGAAGAATCTTTTGTCAAAATCAAAAAAGGAGGTTAAGTCCTAATGGCATTATTAGAAGTTAAACACTTGACAAAACATTTCGGCGGTTTAACGGCTGTTGGCGATGTAACCTTGGAATTGGACAAGGGCGAATTGGTGGGTCTGATTGGTCCTAACGGGGCAGGTAAATCGACCCTCTTCAACCTATTGACGGGAGTTTACGAACCAAGTGAAGGAACCATTACCTTGGATGGGAATGAGTTAAATGGGAAAGAGCCTTACACGATTGCTGGGCTAGGTCTTGGTCGTACTTTCCAGAACATCCGGTTATTCAAAGATTTGACGGTTCTTGATAACGTTCTTATCGCTTTTGGCAATCACCAAAATCCACATGTCTTTGCCAGCCTCTTCCGCCTTCCTCTCTACTATAAAAAAGAAGAAGAGTACAAGAAAAAGGCTATGGATCTTTTGAAAATTTTCTCATTGGAGGAGTATGCGGATACCTTGGCGAAAAATTTGGCTTATGGGCAACAACGGCTCTTGGAAATTGTTCGGGCCTTGGCGACTGAGCCAAAAATTCTCTTCTTGGATGAGCCAGCTGCTGGGATGAACCCGCAGGAGACAGCAGAATTGACGGCTTTGATCCGTAAAATTAAAGAAGAGTTTAACATTACGGTTATGTTGATTGAGCATGATATGAGCTTGGTTATGGAAGTAACTGAACGCATTTATGTACTGGAATATGGTCGCTTGATTGCCCATGGAACACCAGAAGAAATTCGCACCAACAAGCGCGTGATTGAAGCTTACTTGGGAGGAGAAGCCTAATGTCAATGTTACAAGTTGAAAATCTATCCATTCATTACGGGATGATTGAAGCGGTCCATGATGTCAGCTTTGAAGTGGCGGAAGGGGAAGTTGTGTCCTTGATTGGAGCCAACGGGGCTGGAAAAACCAGTATCCTTCGCACCATTTCAGGTTTGGTTCGCCCGAGTCAAGGACGGATTCTGTTCCAAGGCCAGGAGATTCAAAAACAGGCTGCACAAAATATCGTTGCTTCTGGCTTGTCTCAAGTACCAGAAGGCCGCCACGTATTCCCTGGTCTAACGGTTATGGAAAACCTAGAAATGGGAGCCTTTCTAAAAAAAGATCGAGAAGAAAATGCTCGAAACCTCAAGAAGATTTTTGAGCGTTTCCCACGTTTGGAAGAACGTAAAGGACAAGATGCTGCGACTCTTTCAGGTGGTGAGCAGCAGATGTTGGCCATGGGACGGGCCCTTATGTCAACTCCAAAACTTTTACTCTTGGACGAGCCATCAATGGGACTTGCTCCAATCTTCATCAATGAAATTTTTGAGATCATTAAAGATATCCAAGCTCAAGGTACAACCGTTCTTTTGATTGAGCAAAATGCCAATAAGGCTCTTGCCATCTCGAATCGCGGTTATGTGTTGGAAAATGGTAAAATTGTATTATCTGGTACTGGTCAAGAACTTCTAACCTCAGAAGAAGTCCGCAAGGCCTACCTTGGTGGATAATGGTTTAAGGAAAGGAAAAAAACATGGCTGTTAAAGAATTTATGACAAAACGTGTGGTCTTTATTGATCCAGATACATCCATTGCACATGCGGCAGACTTGATGCGGGAACAAAATCTCCACCGTCTACCAGTTATGGACAATGACAAACTGGTCGGCTTGGTAACAGAAGGTACAATTGCAGAAGCGACTCCTTCCAAAGCAACCACCTTGTCTATTTACGAAATGAACTACCTTCTCAACAAAACCAAAGTCAAAGATGTTATGGTACGTGATGTCTTTACCCTGGATGAAGATGCAAGCTTAGAAGATGCGGTTTACTTAATGTTTAAACACAAGGTTGGTATTCTTCCAGTTATGAAAGGGGACGAGCTTCGTGGCGTCATCACTGACCGTGATATCTTTAAAGCTTTCTTGGAGGTAACTGGCTATGGGGCACCTGGTACTCGTGTTCGGGTGCGGACAACCAACCAAGTTGGCGTTTTGGAAAGTGCGGTTCACGCAGTAGTCGAACGGGATTTGAACATCGATAATGTTGTGAATATCCCTAATGCAGATGGTTCTGTAACCATTGAGTTGCAACTGGAAGGTCAGACTGATCACGATCAACTTCGGGAAGAACTTGAAAAACAAGGTTTGCAGGTAGACTATATCAAGGAAACCACGGCTAAAGCCTTCTAATTGAATCTTTCAGTTTCCACACGCTCCCAAGTGTTTTAGTAAGTTATGGGAAGCTTTTGATTTTAAAAGTAAATGAAAACTCCTTGGAGATTTCCTGAGCTACACTAGTTTGGGAACATCCAAGGAGTTTTTTATACTCTTTTAGTTTATCTTTTATTACTGTGTTAGCTCGTCTTGCCGTACTTCAGTACTGTCTACGACTCGCTGCCTTGTACTAAAAGCAAACTAAAAGACTATACTGGACCGGAGTTGGATTTAGCTAGTGTCAAATTTCTGGAAAACAGGTATAATAGAAGGAAGAAATGAGGGAACTATGAAAAAAGGATTTTTGATTTCCATCGAAGGGCCAGATGGGTCGGGCAAATCCACTTTAATCCAGGAGTTAGCCCAGTTTTACAATGAAAAAGGCGTCGAGGTTGTCGTTACCAGGGAGCCTGGTGGTGTTCGGATTGCCGAGCAGATTCGACAGATTATTCTCGATCCTGACCATATGGAGATGGACGAAAAAACGGAGCTTTTACTTTACATCGCCAGTCGCCGCCAACACTTGGTGGAAAAAGTTTTACCGGCCCTCGAACGGGGAGCTTTGGTATTGATGGATCGCTTTATTGATTCGTCAGTGGCCTACCAAGGTTACGGGAGAGGCTTGGATTTGGAAGCCATTCATTGGTTAAATCAGTTTGCGACCGATGGAAAAAAGCCAGATTTGACCTTGTTACTGGATTTGCCAGCTTCTGAAGGATTGGCCCGGATTCAGGCAAGTCGCTCCGATGATGTGGACCGGCTTGATCAGGAAGATTTGTCCTGGCATGAGCAGGTGCGCCAAGGCTACTTGGCCATTGCTAAGAATGATCCAGTGCGTTTTGTTCAAATAGATGCTAGCCAAGAATTTCAAAAGGTTTTAGCAGATGCCTTGGATATTGTGATAGAAAGTTGGTCTCTATGACTGGCCTGCATCTACGTTTACAGGAGACTCAGCCTGTCTTACTGCAACGGTTTCAACGCATGATTCAGGCGGGTAAAATGAGCCACGCCTACCTCTTTACCGGAGCTGCAGAGCGGTTGGATATGACTCTCTATCTCTGCCAAGCCCTCTTTTGCGATGAACCTCTTCAGGGGCTTCCTTGTGGCCAATGTCGCTCCTGTCGCTTGGTGGAGAGTCAGACATTCCCTGACATTCATCTGGTTGAGCCTGTGAATCGGATGATTCGAACGGAACAAGTCAGGGATATCTTGACCCAGGTTTCACAATCTGGTATCGAAGGGGAAGCCCAGGTCTTTGTGTTTGAAGATGCAGAGACCATGCATCTAAATGGAGCCAATGCCCTTCTAAAATCAATGGAGGAACCGACTGGTCGCCAGTATTTTTTCTTCTTAAGTCAGTCCTCAGAAAAGATTTTACCGACGATTCGAAGTCGAAGTCAGTATGTCTATTTTCCTGAGACCGGGCAGCATTTTCAAAAAGAGTTAGAGCGAACAGGTTTATTGAAAACACAGGCTCAGTTTTTAGACCACCTGCTGCAGGGGAGGAAAAATCTTTTAGATACGATTGGACAGGCTTGGTGTCTGGAATTGGAACGCCAGGTTTTTACTTGGCTACAGCGGTTTTTAGCCGGTGACATAAAATCTTTTGTGGCCTTATCCGGTCTGGTTAGTCTTGCCGATGACAAGGACAAGCAGGGTTTGCTTTTAGATACGATTGAGATTCTATTAGGACAGGAAGTACCTGCTCGAAAGCGTCTATCCCTACTCGAAGATTTGATGGAAGCTCGAAGAGCCTGGCAGGCCAATGTTCCCTTGCTGACAAGTCTGGAACGTTTTAGTTTAAAGAATTTGTAAGAACTGTGACATAGCGGTCCTAACTGTTACTCTGCATCTAGTCTATCGGGCTAGCTGCTGCAAGTGATGGGACTATTGACAATCACAGTCGATTCAAAAAATTGAGGAGGAGTCCCTTGGAAAAGAAAGAATTACTAGATTCCCTTGATGTCTTCACCAATCAATTATTAACAACCTTAAATGAGATTGACAAAATGAAGGCAGTTGTGAGAGAAACCATTGAAGAGAATACAGCCCTCCGCCTTGAAAATGAAAAATTGCGGGAACGATTGACAGAAGAAGATACCCAAAATCCCGTAAAAGCAACATCTGCTCGAGAAGGCTTGAACCGTATCTATCTAGATGGATTTCATGTCTGTACAACCTTTTACGGCCAGCCACGGTCAGAAGATTGTGTGTTTTGTGATGAATTATTATTCCGAGGTTAGATGGTGCAGATTCAAAAAAGTTACAAAGAACCCAATGGTAAAGGAAGCCTTTTTCTAGTTGGTACCCCCATTGGGAATATGGAAGATATGACCTTTAGGGCCCTCAAGATCCTTGCGCAAGTGGACGCTATTGCAGCAGAGGATACCCGAGTAACCGGCCAGCTCCTCAAGCATTTTGGGATTGAACAACGCTTGATTTCCTTTCACGAACACAATGCCCAAGCCCGGATTCCAGAACTCTTGGATCTACTTGAAGAAGGAAAGGATATCGCTCAAGTTTCAGATGCCGGTTTACCGAGTATTTCAGATCCAGGCCAGGATTTGGTCCAGGCAGCCTTGGCTCAAGACATTAAGGTTGTCCCCCTCCCAGGTGCTTCCGCGGGGATAACTGGACTGATTGCCAGTGGACTTCCTGCCCAACCGCACATTTTTTATGGATTTTTGCCCCGTAAGGCTAGCCAACAGCGGAAGTTTTTGGAAACCAAGCGCCTTTATCCAGAGACCCAGATTTTTTATGAATCACCTTATCGCATTGAAGCGACTTTGGAACAAATTTTAGAGGTGTACGGGAATCGAAAGGTTGTACTGGTCCGGGAATTATCAAAGATCTACGAGGAGTTTCGCAGAGGGAAGATAAAGGATCTTCTGTCCTCGTTGGAGTCTGACCCTATAAAAGGAGAGTGCCTACTCATCCTGGAAGGATATATTGAGGAAGACCAGCCCCAATTAGATTTGCAAAGTGTTTTGCCGCAATTACGGGAACGGGTGGCGGCAGGTCAACGATTAAAAACAGCCAGTCAGGAATTAGCCAAAGTGACCGGTTTCAAGGCCAAGGAACTATACAAGGCCTACCATGAAGAAGTAGAACAGGGAGAAGAGTAAGCGATGTATGACTATTACGGCCATCTACGCTGCACAACAAGTAAGGCAGCAGAAAAAGAATTAAAAAGCTTGGGTATTGAAAGTCACTTTATCGACTTGACCCAAGAGGCACCTAGTCCAGCACAGTTGGAAGCTTGGATGGATCAGGGAACCTGGCCAATCAAGGCTTTTTTCAACACGAGTGGAAATAAGTATCGGGAGTTGGGGCTAAAAGATCAGATTTCGTCAATGAGTCAAAAAGAGGCGGCTCAATTATTGTCAACAGATGGTATGCTAATCAAGCGTCCGCTCCTAGTGAAAGATGGGACCTTACTGCAAATTGGGTATAGGACCCCATATGCGGATTTAGAACTATAGGAACTATCGATGGCAGAATACCTTTCCGTTGGAACCTTAACCAACTATCTGAAACGGAAGTTTGACAAGGATCCCTATCTAGAACGCGTCTTTTTGACCGGTCAGGTCTCTAATTTTCGGGCCCGTCCCAATCATCAGTATTTTTCTTTGAAAGATGATCAGGCAGTGATTCAGGCGACTATGTGGGGGCCTATTTTTAAGAAATTGCCTTTCACCTTAGAAGAAGGTCAACAATTGAATGTTGTGGGGCGTGTCCAATTATATGCCCCGAACGGTTCCTACTCCATTTTGATTGAACAGGCTGAGCCAGCTGGCGTTGGAGAATTGGCTCTTCGTTTTGAACAACTAAAAAAAGAACTTACGCAAGCGGGTTATTTTAAGTCTGAGCACAAGCAGGAATTACCGGCTTTTAATCGAAAGATTGGGGTAGTGACCAGTCAGAGTGGAGCGGTTATTCAAGATATTATCACGACAGTGAATCGACGCTTTCCTGGTTTGAGTATTCGGCTGTATCCGGCTAAGGTTCAAGGTGAGGGTGCGGCAGAGGAAATTGCGGCTCAGATACAAAAGGCCAATCAGGCGGAGGACCTGGATATTCTGATCGTCGGCCGCGGAGGTGGTTCAATGGAAGACCTCTGGGCTTTTAACGAAGAAGTCGTGGTTCGAGCCATCTTCGAATCTCGCCTACCTGTGATTTCAAGTGTAGGCCACGAAACGGATGTCACCCTGGCAGATTTTGTGGCGGACAAGCGGGCGGCAACTCCTACCGCAGCGGCAGAATTGGCGACGACTTATACCAAAGCTGATTATTTCCTAGCTCTGGAGCGTAGCCAATTGCGATTGAAGCAAGTTGTGGACCAGCAGCTGAAGGTAAAGGGAGAGCGCTTGGAACGGATTCAGCAATCCATTCTATTCCGCCAACCTGAGCGACTTTACGATACTTATTTGCAGAAACTAGATCATCTAGATCAACAGCTTAGCCAGGTCTTGGACCGCCGTCTGCAAGCAGTCAGTCACCGCTATCAGCTTCTCAATCAGGCCTTGGTGCGGCAAAGCCCAAGCCCTCAACTTGAGCGGCTTAACCAGGAAGTGCTTGTATTGGACAAGGACTTGCGGAGATCCATGCATCTCTTGGTCCAGAAGGCTCAACAACGGTTTCAAGTGGCGAGTGATGCTCTTTCACAGTTAGAATTAAGTCAAATTCTCCAGCGCGGTTATGCCTTGGTTCGTAAGCAGGAAAGAATTGTTTCCAATGTCGAACTAGTCCAGCCAGGAGATAGCTTGTCCATTCAGTTACAGGATGGTCAATTAGAAGTAGAGGTAACCCATGTCCAAGAATCAGACATTTGAAGAAAAAATGCAAGAATTGGAGCTTTTGGTCCGACGGTTGGAGCAAGGGGAAGTTCCCTTGGAAGAAGCCTTACAGGAGTTTCAAAAAGGAATGATTTTAAGTCAAGAGCTTCAAAAGACCCTGCAAGATGCTGAAAAAACCATGGTCACCATAATGGGGGCTAATGGTCAAGAAACGGAAATGAAATCATGAAGCAACAGACTCAAGCCCTGGAGGATGTCCTCCAAGCATTCTATCAATCCGATAGTCCGGATCCAGTCTTGGTTGAGAGTATTCTCTATTCCATTGAGGCAGGCGGAAAACGACTAAGGCCCTTGATTCTACTGGACCTTCTTCAAGGATTTGGACTCAAAATTGAAGAAGGTCATCTGAAAGTGGCAGCGGCCTTAGAGATGATCCATACAGGAAGTTTGATTCATGATGATTTACCAGCAATGGATGATGATGACTACCGTAGAGGACAACTCACAAACCATAAAAAATATGGGGAGGCAGCCGCTATTTTGGCAGGGGACAGTCTCTTCTTGGATGCCTTTGCGCTATTAGCACAAGCTCAACTTCCTGCTCCGAAAGTCGTGAAGCTCATAAATCTTCTTTCATTGGCTTCTGGTACCTACGGGATGGTTGGTGGGCAGAGTTTGGATATCCGTTCGGAAGGCCAGGCCATCACCCTAGTGCAATTGGAGCAAATTCATCACCATAAAACGGGTCGACTCCTGCACTTTCCGTTTGTGGCTGCTGGGATTTTAGCTGACGTTGATGAGCAAACGGCTGAAGATTTAGATCAATTAGGTCAGCTGCTTGGTTTAGCTTTTCAGGTTCGCGATGATATTTTAGATGAAACGGCTAGTTTTGAAGAGTTAGGAAAAACTCCCAAAAAGGATGTTGCTGCTCAAAAAGCGACCTATCCTGCGTTTTATGGCTTGGATGCTGCCAAGACTTTGCTGGGGGATTTATTAGCCCAGATTGATCGCTTACTCCAAAAATTGGAGGAGCAAGGGTTTGACGCTCAAATAATGAAGGAAAGAATTGAAGGACTTGCAATTGGCAACTAAGGAAAGAGTGGATGTTTTGGCCTTGCACCAAGGCCTTTTTGAAACAAGGGAACAGGCTAAACGGGGGGTTATGGCAGGTTTGGTTTTGCACCAAGACTCTGGTCACCGTTTTGATAAACCTGGGGAGAAAATCCCAGCAGATACCCCTTTAAAACTCAAGGGTGAGACCCTGCCTTATGTCAGTCGGGGTGGTTTGAAATTAGCGAAGGCATTGGATGTTTTCGGTATTGATCTCACTGACCAATATACCATCGATATTGGTGCCTCTACAGGAGGTTTTACAGATGTTATGTTGCAGGCAGGTGCCAAGCAAGTGTACGCCGTGGATGTTGGAACCAATCAATTGGCCTGGAAACTTCGTCAGGATCCCCGTGTAATCAGCCGAGAACAATACAATTTCCGTTATGCGGATCCGCAAGATTTTCTGCCACAACCAAGTTTCGCCTCTATTGACGTCAGTTTTATTTCTCTAAGTCTCATTTTACCCAGTTTAGCAGCTGTGCTAGAAGACCAGGGCCAGGTAGTGGCCCTGGTCAAGCCGCAGTTTGAGGCAGGTAGGGAAGCCATTGGCAAAAAGGGGATCGTAAAGGAAGCCAAGGTCCATGAAGAAGTTTTGAATCGGGTCATGACCATGGCTCAAGGGCTGGGATTTGGAGTCCATGGGGTGGACTTTTCTCCCATAACCGGTGGTCAAGGGAATATGGAATTTTTGCTCTACTTAAAACGGGATAACGGTCCAGCTCTTCCTCTTGAACAAATAAAAGAAACGGTAAAGAAGGCACATGAAACATTCTAAGATAGATAAGGGACACCGCCAGGCCCTCATACGGTCCTTGATCCAGCAAAAAACAGTGCGAGGACAAAAAGAAATTATGGATTTCTTGGCCAGTCAAGGATTGGTGGCGACGCAAGCAACAGTTTCCCGAGATCTTCGTGAATTGGGGATTGTCAAGGGAGGTGAGGTTGGCTACCAAGTACAGCCGGCTGTCAAAAAAACGCCGATTCTGCATGTGATGCGTCAGGATAACATGATTTCCATTCAGGTTACACCTGGCCAGGCCTTGCTTTTCAAAAAAGAGGTCTGGTCCCGCTATTCTTCGGATATTTTCACTATTTTATCTGACGATGACACGGTCTTGATCGTTGTCAAGACTGGAGTAGATTCGCAGGAAATGTCAGATGCACTAGAAAATTGGTAAGGTTATGTTATTAGAAATTTCAATCAAAAATTTTGCCATTATCGAGGAAATCTCCCTAAATTTTGATCAGGGAATGACGGTTTTGACGGGTGAAACCGGGGCAGGTAAATCGATCATCATTGATGCTATGAATATGATGCTTGGGAGTCGTGCTACAACGGATGTGATTCGACACGGGATGCCTAAAGCCGAGATCCAAGGTCTCTTTTCATTAGAGAAACCCCAAGATATTTCAAATATTTTAGAGGAGCAGGGGATTGAAGTTGGCGAGGAGCTGATTATCCGCCGCGAAATTTTCCAAAATGGCCGTAGTGTCAGCCGTATCAATGGACAGATGGTCAACCTCTCAGTCTTGCGTGCAGTTGGCCAGCATTTGGTTGATATCCATGGCCAGCATGACCAAGAGGAACTAATGCGTGCCCAGTGGCATGGCCGTTTATTGGATGAATTTGGCGATGCTGATTTTCATCGGCTCAAGCAAAGTTATGCTCAAAGCTTTGACCGTTACCGTACCCTCCGCAAAGATTTGCGCCTCCAGCAAAATCAAGAAGCTGAGCACAGTGCTCGGATTGAAATGTTGGAATTTCAACTAGCTGAGATTGAAGAGGCAGCCCTGAAACCTGGGGAAGATCAAGAACTACAGCAGGAGCGAGAACAACTTCTCAATCATAAATTAATTGCGGACACCTTGACCTCGGCCTTCCATTTATTGGACGAAGAAGATCAGTCTTCCCTTGGTAAAATTCGATTGGCCCTTGGCGATTTAGAGAGTCTTGAAGATTATAATCCTCTTTATAAGGAGATGGCTGAGCAAGTGTCAGAGGCATATTATAGCCTTGAAGACGCGACTCGGCGCCTTGAAGACCACCTTTCCTCCCTCGATTTTGACGCCAATCGCTTGCTTCACATTGAGAGTCGTCTGGATGTGATTTACGCCATTAGCCGTAAATATGGTGGAAGCGTTCAAGAAGTCTTGGAATATTTTGAAAAAATTTCCCAAGAATACAATCTGCTGACAGGCAACGAAACTTCATCTACGGACCTCGCTCATAAGCTTAAGGAAGAGGAAGGGACCCTGGTCGATCTAGCTCAGAGATTGAGCCAGGCACGCCATGTACTTGCGCAACAATTAGAAGCGGAGATCCAGCTGGAGCTCCAAGACCTTTATATGGATAAGGCCAGATTTCAGGTCCGATTTACCAAGAGTAAGTTTAGCCGAGATGGAAATGAACAAATTGAGTTTTACATCTCCACCAATCCTGGGGAAGATTTTAAACCCCTTGTCAAAGTGGCCAGTGGTGGAGAATTATCTCGGTTAATGTTGGCTATTAAATCGGCCTTTTCCCGTAAAGAGGGCAAGACTAGTATTGTCTTCGACGAAGTCGATACGGGTGTCTCTGGTCGCGTTGCCCAAGCCATTGCCCAGAAAATTCATAAGATAGGGAGTCATGGACAAGTCCTTGCGATCTCTCATCTTCCTCAGGTGATTGCCATTGCCGATTATCAATTTTTCATTGAAAAAATATCGGATGAGATTTCTACGGTATCCCGGGTACGCCTTTTAGAAATGGACGAGCGGGTCGAAGAAATCGCGCGTATGTTGGCTGGTGAGATCTTGACGGAATCGGCTATAAATCAGGCGCGTGAGCTCTTGCAAAAACATTGAGGTTTTTGTGGGGAATTTGTTATATAGTCTTTTAGTTTACTTTTAGTACAAGGCAGCGAGTCGTAGATAGTACTGAAGTACGGCAAGACGAGCTAACACAGTAATAAAAGATCAACTAAAAGAGTATAATAGGACTAAGATTACTGAGTAGAAGTAGGTATGTATGACAAAAATTGCAGTTGTAACAGACTCCTCTGTTACCATTGAGGAGGAGTTGGTAAAGGAACTAGGAATTCAGGTAATTCCTTTGTCCGTAATGGTAGATGGGATTCTCTATTCGGATGCAGACTTGAAGGAGGGAGAATTCCTTCGCCTGATGAAATCTAGCAAGCATTTACCAAAGACCAGTCAGCCACCGGTTGGTGTTTTCGCGGAGGTCTATGGCCGATTGGCAGAGGACTATGATCAAATTGTCTCTATTCACATGTCCCACGCCTTATCAGGGACTGTAGAAGCAGCTAGACAGGGAGCGAGCTTGTCCGGGGCTAAGGTAGAGGTAATTGATTCTTCCTTTACAGACCAGGCTCAAAAATTCCAAGTGGTAGCAGCAGCTCGCCTTGCTCAAGCTGGGGCTAGCTTGGAAGAGATTTTGAAAGAAATCGAGCAAGTTCGCGAAAAAACGGAACTATATATCGGTGTCTCCACCCTTGAAAATCTTGTGAAGGGGGGGCGTATTGGTCGCGTTTCCGGTCTTATCAGTTCCCTTTTAAATATTCGAGTGGTCATGGAAATGGTTGATCATGAGTTGCGTCCCATTGTCAAAGGTCGTGGAGCAAAAACGTTTAAGAAATGGCTAGATGAATTGAAGGCCGGTTTGCAGGGACGTTCTATTCGTGAAATTGGTATTTCCTATGCAGGAAAATCAGATTTTGCGGAAGAAATGAAGGCGCAGTTGCAACCCTTTTTGGAGGCTCCTATCTCTGTGTTGGAGACGGGTTCCATTATTCAAACCCATACAGGGGAGGATGCTTGGGCCATCCTGATTCACTACGCCTAGACCGGTTTCTTTTTCTGAAGAAAAGCGCGGAATTGCTTTTTATACTTGCTTTTCTTATCCTTTTGAGTTATGATATGTACTGTTAGAAAATTTATGGAGGATTCTTACAAATGGCTAACAAACAAGATTTGATTGCTAAGGTTGCAGAAGCAACAGAATTGACAAAGAAAGACGCTGCAGTAGCAGTAGACGCTGTCTTCGCAGCAGTTACAGACTACCTTGCAGAAGGTGAAAAAGTACAATTGATCGGTTTCGGGAACTTCGAAGTTCGTGAGCGTGCAGCACGTAAAGGACGTAACCCACAAACAGGTAAAGAAATCACTATCGCAGCTTCAAAAGTTCCTGCCTTCAAAGCAGGTAAAGCTCTTAAAGACGCTGTAAAATAATCTTGCTGAAAAAGGCCTATTCTACCAGCCTTTCATAGGGGTAGGAAGGGCTTTTTCTTTTGTTTTGGGGCATTTTTGGGGCATGAAGTTAATAGTTTTCTAGGATTTCATACTCATTGGATTTCAAAACCTGACCTTATCAAGTCTCTTTGATGAACTTATTGATTGCGTGTTTCCACGCCTTATCCATAATATTCAACAGGTCTTCCAGACCTGTTGAGCTATCATCATTGGATTTCCGCGTCTTTTTTTAGGAGATAGGATGATTTCCAACTGTATCGACTTAATAATACTCATTACATTTCAAAATCTGAATGTGTTAATCCTCTTCGCCGAACCCTAGGTTCTGTCTTCATCGGATTGCCTTTTCAGATTTCGAACTGTTTCGAGTATAAGACATTTTTTCGACTCCCCCATTTAATGACACATTAAACCCCTTCGTGCTCAAGCGCGAAGGGGTTTGATACTGGGGCTTACACAACACCTTGTACGATCATGACGTTGGCGATTTGTTCAAAGGAGGCGATGTTGGCTCCTGCGAGGTAATCATTGCCAAGATTGTAGGTTTCGGCTGTGGTTTTAGCGGTATTGAAGATGTTCTCCATGATGCTTTGGAGTCGTTGGTCTACTTCTTCTCGTGTCCAAGATAGGCGGAGGCTGTTTTGGCTCATTTCGAGGGCAGAAACGGCTACGCCGCCGGCGTTAGCTGCTTTAGCTGGTCCGTATAAAACCGCATTTTCTTTGTAGATTTTGATGGCGTCGAGGTCGGAAGGCATGTTGGCTCCTTCGGCGACACAGTAGACACCGTTTTGGATAAGGGCAGCAGCTTGTGCGCCGTTGATTTCGTTTTGGGTTGCACAAGGAAGGGCGATGTCAGCCTTACCTTGGTAGTCCCAGACGCTTCCTTCATAGTAGCGGGCGCTAGCTTTTTCGGCTGCATATTCGGTTAGGCGGGCACGGCGTTTTTCTTTAATTTCAACCAAAAGATCAAAATCAATGCCGCACTCGTCAATGATGTAACCGTTGGAATCAGAGACTGCGATGACGGTAGCACCGAGCTCGGTTGCTTTTTGGAGGGCATACTGGGCGACATTTCCAGATCCGGAAATGAGGACAGTCTGGTCTTTGAAGGATTTGCCGTTGGCCAGAAGCATGTTTTCAGTGAAGTAGACGAGGCCATAGCCAGTTGCTTCTGGGCGGATGAGAGAACCGCTGAATGCCAAGGGTTTTCCGGTCAAGACACCTGCATCGAATTGACGAAGACGTTTGTATTGGCCGTACAAATAGCCGATTTCACGCGCTCCGACTCCGATATCGCCGGCAGGAACATCCAGAGATGGGCCGATATGTTTTTGCAGCTCACTCATGAAGCTTTGGCAGAAGCGCATAATCTCAGCGTCCGTTTTTCCTTTAGGGTCAAAATCGGAACCGCCTTTCCCACCACCAATGGGTAGTCCAGTCAAAACGTTTTTGAAAATCTGCTCGAAGCCGAGGAATTTCAGAATGGACTGGTTGACGGAAGGGTGGAAGCGGAGTCCTCCTTTATAAGGACCAACTGCTGAGTTGTATTGGACACGGTAGCCACGGTTAACTTGGACTTTTCCGTCTTTGTCAGTCCAAGGGACACGGAAGCTAATCACGCGTTCAGGTTCCACCATGCGGGCTAGGATGTTCTCATCCAGATATTCTGGATGAGCTTCTAGGACAGGCTCGAGGGTTGCGAATAATTCTTCAACAGCTTGAAGAAATTCAGCTTCGTGAGGGTTACGTACTTGGACGTCTTGGAAAGTGCTTTGGATATAGTCTTTAACTCGTGACATGAAAATCCCCTTTTCTATTTTTCCGAAGAAAATGAATTATCTGACAATTTGTCAGGTGAGATTATCATACCATTGAAAGGGGTAAAAGTAAAGTTTGGAGAGGGATTTCCAGAATAAACCTTCGCTTTTTACTTGGTTTTTAAAAGTAGCTATGGTAAACTGAGATAGAAAAGAGGTTAGGCGGGAACCTAACCTCAGAGTAGAGCCGTAAAACGGTGACTCAGTTTAAACGACATAGAACTAGCCGTCTACAGGGTCAAAGTAGGACGGCTAGTTCTTTTTTCTCTTACTTAGAATTTCTAGTAAGTTACGAACTGTGTCGTTGATGTAACAACCAAGACTCAGTAATGCCATTACTAACTCAAAGCGAGTCAAAAGAATGCTCCTCCTTTCTATCAGATTTGAAGTTTTCATGCTTTTCATAGGCATGTCCTCCTTATGATAGTTTTCGGGGAGTCACCGTCTTCCAGGAGAAGGGATTCTCGAGGTCTCAAATGAGAAACTTCTCTACGCTGCTAGTTTATCATGTAAAATGTAATATCATGCTAAGATGTTCTGAAATGTCTTGAAAACGTTCTGAACGGTAAATGTTGCTTTTGGGGTTATTGCAACCTAAAGCAAAGTCATTCAGACTTTTTTTCACAAAAATGATAGAATAGGAATGTCTGGGATTCTGTGAGTGTCGGGTTACATTCCAGATTCCGTTATCAAAGAGAGCTAATCAGCTCGTATGAAGAAAGGAAGACGCATGAAAGGTATTATTTTAGCGGGTGGTTCCGGTACGCGCCTATATCCGGTTACGCGGGCAGCCTCCAAACAGCTAATGCCGGTTTATGATAAACCAATGATTTATTACCCTCTTTCAACCTTGATGTTGGCAGGAATTCAGGAGATTTTAATTATCTCTACACCGACAGACCTGCCCCGTTTTGAGGAACTTTTGGGAGATGGATCTGAATTAGGTATTTCCTTGTCCTATGCGGTTCAACCAAGTCCAGATGGATTGGCGCAAGCCTTTATCATCGGCGCAGATTTCATCGGAGATGATTCAGTTGCGCTGATCTTGGGAGATAATATTTACCATGGCCCTGGTTTGACTAAGCTTTTGCAAAAAGCTGCGCAAAAGGAGTCCGGTGCGACCGTTTTTGGTTACCAGGTTAAGGACCCTGAGCGTTTTGGAGTTGTCGAGTTTGATGAGCAGATGAACGCGATTTCCATTGAAGAGAAGCCAGAGCAGCCTCGTTCCAACTACGCGGTAACAGGTCTCTACTTCTATGATAATTCTGTAGTTGAAATTGCCAAGAATATCAAACCGAGTCCTCGAGGGGAGTTGGAAATCACGGATGTCAACAAGGCTTACTTGGATCGTGGGGATCTTTCAGTGGAATTGATGGGCCGTGGTTTTGCCTGGTTGGATACTGGAACACACGAGAGTTTGTTGGAAGCGGCACAGTATATTGAAACCGTTCAACGGATGCAAAATGTACAGGTTGCTAACCTTGAAGAAATTGCTTATCGTATGGGTTACATTAGCCGGGAACAAGTTTACCGTTTGGCCCAACCTCTTAAGAAAAATGAGTATGGTCAATACCTCTTGCGTTTGATTGGAGAAGAAAATGTCTGAGAACTTTTTTGGCAAAACATTAGCAGCTCGTCCCATTGAGGCTATTCCGGGCATGCTAGAATTTGATATTCCTGTTCATGGGGATAATCGTGGCTGGTTTAAAGAGAATTTCCAGAAAGAAAAAATGATCCCTCTTGGTTTTCCTGAGTCCTTTTTTGCGGAAGGAAAACTTCAAAATAATGTCAGCTTCTCAAGTAAAAATGTACTTCGTGGTTTGCATGCTGAACCATGGGATAAATACATTTCTGTAGCTGACGAAGGTCGTGTTTTGGGATCCTGGGTGGACTTGCGTCAAGGCCCAAGTTTTGGAAATGTTTACCAAACCGAAATTGATGCTTCTAAAGGGATTTTTGTTCCTCGCGGTGTAGCCAATGGTTTCCAAGTTTTATCCGATAAGGTAGCCTATAGCTATTTGGTGAATGATTACTGGGCTTTGGAGTTGAAACCTAAATATGCCTTTGTGAATTATGCAGATCCTAGTCTTGGCATTCAATGGGCAGACTTGGATGCTGCGGAAGTAAGTGAAGCTGATGAGAATCATCCTCTATTAAAGGATGTGGCTCCATTAAATAAAGAGGATCTTTGATTGTTTGAGGCTTTTTTAGAGATTGCGAGACAACTAAATCTCTTAGGGATAACTCCTTTACTAATGGGTTCACTAGGTTTTGAGGTGCGAACTTCTAAAGACTGGCAAGCTGGTGATATCGATATCCATGTTCCTGGAGATTCTAGAGGTTGGGAAGCTCCAGATGAGGAGCGTCTCTACCATTGGAAAGAAATCGCGGAAATGATGGAGAACTTAGGCTATCGGTTAGTAGATATTCATGAGCATGAATTTCAGAGAGGTCATCTGTCAGTAGAGTATGGTGTTATGGATACCTTGCCAGAATTTGCAGGAATTCCATTAATAAGTTTGGAGAAGATCCATACAGATGGAGTTGTTTACTACCTACCCACGCTTGAACAATATCTAAAAATTTATCAAGCTTCCTCTAAAGATTCATACAGGGCAAATCGAAATAATCGGAAAGACTTTAAAAAGATCAGCTATTTACAAAAATATTTAAAAGCAGATAGGAGAAAGTGTGTCGACATTTAAAAATATTATTGTGACCGGTGGCGCAGGTTTTATCGGTTCAAACTTTGTACACTATGTATATAACAATTTCCCAGACGTACACATTACTGTTTTAGATAAATTGACCTACGCAGGGAATAAAGCAAACATCGAGTCCATTTTGGGAGACCGAGTGGAATTGGTTGTAGGGGATATTGCGGATGTAGAAGTCGTGGATCGCTTGGCTCAGGATGCGGATGCGATTGTCCATTATGCTGCAGAAAGTCATAATGATAACTCTCTCAATGATCCTCGTCCTTTCGTGGATACTAACTTTATTGGGACTTATACCCTTTTGGAAGCGGCTCGGAAGTACGACCTTCGTTTCCATCACGTATCTACAGATGAGGTTTATGGAGACCTTCCATTGCGGGAAGATCTCCCAGGCAAGGGCGAAGGCCCAGGTGAGAAGTTTACGGCGGAGACACCATACAACCCGTCTTCTCCCTATTCCTCAACCAAGGCTGCGTCGGACTTGATCGTTAAGGCTTGGGTACGTTCCTTTGGCGTAAAAGCGACTATTTCCAATTGCTCCAACAACTATGGACCCTATCAGCATATTGAGAAATTTATTCCGCGTCAAATCACCAATATTTTGAGTGGTATTCGGCCTAAATTGTATGGCGAAGGGAAGAATGTGCGCGACTGGATTCACACCAATGATCATTCCTCAGGTGTTTGGACGATTTTGACCAAAGGAAAAATTGGGGAGACCTATCTAATCGGGGCTGACGGTGAGAAAAACAATAAAGAGGTGCTGGAACTCATTTTGAAGGAAATGGGTCAAGCACCGGATGCCTACGACCATGTAACAGACCGTGCAGGCCATGATTTGCGTTATGCCATTGATGCTAGCAAGTTACGAGATGAATTGGGTTGGAAACCTGAATTCACAGACTTTGAGGCTGGTCTAAAAGAAACAATTGCCTGGTATAAAGAAAATGAAGATTGGTGGAAGGGCGAAAAAGAAGCTGTAGAAGCCAACTATGCTAAAACCCAGGAAGTAATTAAATAAGAGAACAAGAGGCGGAATGGTTTCATTCTTGCCTCTTGTGTCTATTTTGGAGGGTAAGATTCTGAAGAAAAAATGCTTAGGAATTCTGTTAGGGATTGCTGGAATTGGAATTGTAGTCGCTTTATATGACCGGATACAGATGAAAGAACGTCTGGAACGGGATCTCTACCCCGTTCAAACTGTTTTTCAAAAAGCAGGTTTAAAAGCAGAATCAGAGAAACGTTATACAAAAGCCGGGCAGGTGGCCTGGACAATCCACCTAGATCCGGATAAACTTCGAAAAAACGGCTACCGATTCCCATATGACAAGAGGGAGCAAGATTGGCTTGGGAGGATCTATCTTCCCAAAGAGACCCTTGAAGCGACTCTGGGACAAGATCTAAGCCATCAGGGAACCGAGGTGGAGATCAAGGCCAAGGCTACAGATCTCCAACAGATTTTAGCTGACAAGCGCTTGATTGCTCATGCCGGTGGAACCATGCGAGAGGCTGGATTCCTCTCGGCCTACAGTAATTCCCTGCAGGCATTGAAACAGAACTATTCCTTGGGGCATCGCATGTTTGAATTTGATCTCAATCTGACTCAGGATGGTCGGCTGGCAGCGGTTCATGATTGGGAAAGTGAAGCACCAACGAGTCAGGACTGGGAGCAGTCTAAGACACAGGATGCCAACAATATCCAGGCCCAATATACAACTCTTTTTTGGGAGGATATTCTCAAGCAAATGGAACTAAACCCGGATATGATTGTCGTGACAGATACCAAGGTTAAGGATCGGACACAAGAGGAAATTGAAGAGCAGTACCGCATTCTAGCTCAAGCTGTCGAAAAAATGGATCCGAGTTTGGGAGACCGGATTCTTGTCCAGCTTTATAAACCTGAGGACTATCAAATGTTGGAAGAAATGGGAACCTTTAAGAATTATATCCTAACCTTGTATGCTTCTGAGATGAAAGAAGAAGCCATCGTAAAAAGTCTGAAGGATAAGCCCCATATTTTAGCCGTGACGTTACCTCAAAAGGATGAACGCTTGACAGACTCACTGATTTCACAGATTCATGAATCGAATCGCTTGGTCTTCGTTCACACCGTAGATGGCTTTGCGACCTTATCGAAAATTCTTAACCGAGGTATTAACGGGGTTTATACCAATAATCTCCTGAGTAAGGATTTGGAGCTTTATCAAGAAGTTGTAGACTCTCAGAAATCATTTGATATCGAAGTTTATCAGAAGTAATCCGAGATTTTTGTGGGATATGGTATACTAGAAAAGAATGAACAGAAGAGGAGATCGAGATGACGATTTCAGTAATAGTTCCATGCTTTAACGAAGAAGAGGCCCTGCCCCTTTTTTACCAAGCTATGGAAAAAGTCCAGCCTCAGTTGGATCAGGAATTTGAATACATTTTTGTGAATGATGGTTCCCGAGATCAGACACTGGAAGTGCTTCGGGAATTGGCCGCTAAGGATTCTAAAGTGACCTATCTGTCCTTTTCTCGAAACTTTGGGAAGGAAGCCGCTCTTTATGCTGGGCTGCAGGAGGCCCGTGGGGAGCTCGTAACCGTGATGGATGTGGATCTTCAAGATCCACCGGAGTTGTTGGTGGAAATGGTTCAGCGCCTGGAGGCTGATCCAGACTTGGATTGTGTGGGAACGCGTCGGGTGACTCGAGATGGCGAACCACCGATTCGGTCCTTCTTTGCCCGCATGTTTTACCGTCTGATTAACCGGATTAGTCAAGTACAAATGGTTGACGGTGCCCGTGATTTCCGTCTGATGCGGCGGCAAATGGTGGATGCCATTCTAGATGTGACGGAGTACAATCGATTTTCCAAGGGGATTTTCTCTTGGGTTGGCTTTAAGACCGAATATTTGGAATACAAGAATGTGGAGCGCGTGGCAGGGGAGACAAGTTGGAATTTTTGGCAGCTCTTTCGTTACTCTTTAGAGGGGATTGTCAATTTTTCGGATGCACCTCTGGCAATCGCTTTTGTGGGTGGTGCCTTGTCCTGCTTGCTGGCTTTTGCCCTTGCCGGATTAGTGATTGTACGGACCCTTTTGTATGGGGATCCAACCGCAGGTTGGCCGTCGATGGTCTCCATTATCCTCTTTTTGGGAGGTTTTCAATTATTAACGATCGGAATTCTCGGGAAGTATATTGGTAAGATTTTTATGGAAACAAAAAATCGGCCAATTTATGTCATCAAGGAACGTTCAGAATAGAAAGGATATAGGATGATTCTCATTACAGGAGCGAAAGGTCAACTCGGTACGGAGTTGGTGCATTATTTAGATGAGCTTGGTCAGGACTATGTAGCCCTCGATGTGGCAGGAATGGACATTACCAAGCAGGAAGAAGTGGAGCGTGTTTTTGCGGAAGTGAAGCCAAGTTTGGTTTATCACTGTGCAGCCTATACAGCTGTGGATGCGGCAGAGGACGAAGGCAAGGAATTGGATTACGCGATCAATGTCATAGGGACAGAAAATGTAGCGCGTGCTGCCGAGGCCCATGGTGCAACCATGGTCTACATTTCCACAGACTATGTTTTCAATGGGGACAAACCTATTGGACAAGAATGGCAAGTCGATGATCCGGCAGACCCGCAAACGGAATATGGTCGAACAAAACGGATGGGAGAAGAGCTGGTCGAAAAAATCTCCAGCCGTTACTATATCATTCGGACTGCATGGGTCTTTGGAAATTATGGGAAAAACTTTGTCTTCACCATGCAGAACTTAGCTAAGAATCATCCGGTTCTAACAGTGGTGAATGACCAACACGGTCGTCCAACTTGGACCCGAACCCTCGCAGAATTTATGGTCCATCTGGCGGATAACCAGCATGAATATGGTTATTACCACCTGTCCAATGATGCAGCAGAAGATACAACCTGGTTTGATTTTGCGGCTGAAATTCTGAAAGACACGGATGTAGAAGTAAAACCGGTAGATTCTAGCCAGTTCCCAGCCAAGGCCAAACGTCCTTTCAACTCAACCATGAATTTGACAAAAGCCAAAGCGACTGGTTTTACCATTCCAACCTGGCAAGAAGCTCTCCAAGCTTTTTATAAGCAAGAAGTGAAATAAAGAACAAGAGAAGCCCAGATAAGTCGTTACAGAGTAGCGTGCTTGGTATTTTGGGAATCCGGTTTATATAGGATTTACAAATTATGAGGAGTGAGAGGAAGGAAGAGTTATGGCCATTTTAGTTTTAGGTGGAGCCGGGTATATCGGTTCTCATATGGTTGACCGTTTGATTTCCCAAGGGGACGAGCGTGTGGTCGTCGTGGATAATTTGGTGACAGGGCACCGAGCTGCTGTTCATCCGGATGCGGTATTCTATGAAGGTGACCTAGCTGATCAAGATTTCATGCGTCGGGTTTTCCAAGAAAATCCAGATATCGATGCTGTCATTCACTTTGCGGCCTATTCCTTGGTCGCTGAATCAATGGTAGAGCCGTTGAAGTATTTCGATAATAATACGGTAGGGATGGTTAAACTGTTGGAAGTTATGAATGAAGCGAACGTGAAATATATCGTCTTCTCTTCTACAGCCGCAACCTATGGGATACCAGAAGAACTTCCGATTCTGGAAACAACCCCACAAAAACCAATCAATCCGTATGGTGAAAGTAAGCTAATGATGGAAACCATTATGAAATGGGCCGATCAAGCTTATGGCATCAAATTTGTACCCTTGCGCTACTTCAATGTAGCCGGTGCTAAACCAGACGGATCCATTGGAGAGGACCATGGACCAGAGACTCACATGCTTCCGATCGTCTTGCAAGTGGCACAGGGGGTTCGGGATAAAATCATGATTTTTGGAGATGATTACAACACTCCTGATGGAACAAATGTTCGGGACTATGTCCATCCCTTTGATTTAGCAGATGCCCATCTTTTAGCAGTTGAATACCTCCGTGCTGGCAATGAATCAGCTGCATTCAACTTAGGTTCCTCTACCGGTTTTTCAAACTTGGAAATTTTAGAAGCAGCCCGTAAAGTCACCGGTAAGGAAATTCCAGCCGAAATGGCGGATCGCCGACCTGGGGATCCAGATACCCTCATCGCTTCCTCAGATAAAGCGCGTGAGATTTTGGGCTGGAAACCGCAATTCGACAATATCGAAAAAATCATCGAAACCGCTTGGGCCTGGCATTCAAGCCATCCGAAGGGATACGATGATCGCGATTAGATTTTAATCGGAAAGTAGTAGGTGGGCAATGCCTGCCTTTTTTGCTTCTTCTTTAGGTTCCCTAAAGTCAAAATCAAAACACTATGATAGAATAATTATGATAAACTATTATCCAGTGATTGCCTTATATTCCACCAATTACGAATTAAGAGATAGTATTGAAGCTGAGTGCTATTGCACTAGGAGGAGAGGGCCTTGGTGGAAATTTTAGGTTATTTTAAAGATTATTTTTCTTATTCTATCCCCATAGGGGTTGGTCTGTTGTTTATTTTGATTTTATTTGGACTGCAATTTCGAGTTTGGTCTTTTGCATTTAGAATTTATAGAGAATCTTGTGCGACTTTGAAGGATGTGAATCAAGGATACCAGATGGATATAGAATCTTTGAGGTCAGAAAATCGGAGACTTCGAAAGGAAGTTCAATTGCTTTGCAGTAAAAGTGAGGAAAGAGGTGATTAGATGGTGTCATTCCATATTTTAGTTCTATTTGTTTTTTGCTACTTAATTTGGAAAGAATGGAATCAATTTTATCATTTTAAGCTGGATATGCGATTCTTAACACATGAAGAAATTCTGACATACTGTCTTTATCTCAGTCCCGATTTGGAGCGTAACTATCCTCATTTTTATCGAATAGTTTCCCCTTTTTCTACCGTTCATTTTCACCAATTATTAAACCATTCCGTTGAAACTGAAAAAGTCTCTTCATCTAAAAGTTTAGAGCTTAGAGAAGAAATGAACAGGATTCTTACAGAGGGGAGTAAGAAAGAAAAGGATCTTGTTTGTTGGTATTTGATGACTTGTAAATGGTTACAACTTACTGACTTTCACAAAAGAAGATCTGGCTTAAAGTTGCTTTCACATGATATTTCAGGAGATAGCAGACTTAAAAAAATTGATATTGATGTTGGTTTAACCCGCTTGGTGTCGATAAATCATTAATGGAAAAATATAGCTCTCAGTTTGCAATGTCATTAAGTTAAGGATTTCGAAAGCTCCTAAATCGAGCTTTCGAAATCTTTTTTGCTATACTTAGGCTCAAGGAGGTGGATAGAATGCCAAATCAAGTAAAGAAGCAACTACGAAATAGTATTACTGCTGTGATAAAGCGAGATAGAGAAAGTTTGATTCACAACCCATCTGATT
>NZ_JADXDQ010000119.1:0-896 GCF_015831295.1 Streptococcus sp. NLN64 | reverse complement strand
AGTTTTAGTTACAGGCTCGGCAAAGCCCTAATAAACTTACGGATTTGTATTGCTCATCTTTATTATATACCTAAACTAATTTTCCGTCATGAGTTAGCAGGCGAAGCCTGCTTGGAGTTTTAGTTTGTTTTTAGTACAAGGCAGCGAGTCGCAGGCAGTACTAAAGTACGGCAAGACGAGCTAACACAGTAATAAAAGATAAACTAAAAGAGTATACACTGTTAAGGATTGGGAAGAAGGCCTAGAGCTAAGTCGCAAGGTCCTCGAACTCAAAGGACTGGGTCACACCCTCTCACTTCACACAGAAGACGACCAAGTTGTCGAAAACTTCTTCCTACACAGTCCCGTCTCTCGTGTGTTGGTCAATGTGGGATCAGCTTTGGGAGCAGTAGGAGCAACAACTGGATTCCTACCATCCATGATGCTAGGCTGTGGAGCTATCGGAAACGGATCGACTTCAGACAATATCGGACCTGAAAACCTTATCAATATTCGTTACCTCGCTTACGGGGATAAGGAAATTGGAGATTTGCAAGTATTCGTGAATAATAGCCAGAATTCCCGATAACCGTATACCTTTGATTTTCGAGATATCAGAAAATCAAAAATCTTTTTTTACGTAACCGTATTCATCTGCCTATAAATTTTCATTTACCCCGAATTATTCATACCTAACTTAAAAACCTTCCAGAAACCGTATTGATCACAGGGTTTCTGGAAGGTTCTGCTTTTCACCCATTGGGTGAAACATTCGACTAGACAAAAAAGGATTTCCCCTTTATGATATAAGTGCATAGAACAACAAAAAGAAAGGAAATCCACATGTTCAGTCTAACAAATAATAATGCTAAAAACAAGAATTTTTCTTTTGAGGGAGGAAATCTAACGAATTATGG
>NZ_JADXDQ010000118.1:0-965 GCF_015831295.1 Streptococcus sp. NLN64 | reverse complement strand
CACGCATACGCTCAAGGCCTTGACACAAAATCCCCTTCTCTTTGCTTCACAACTAGGCTCAGCAGGCATCAATCTGCCAAATAAATTGTCCTATTTTTAGAAAAATGGTTGACAAATGGTAGAAAAAATCTTGGAAATTGCTTTCATTAGATCCCAGTACTTTTAGTTCAATCTTATAATCGTCATATAATTTGAATAAATAAAACCAAATATTCTTAAGAAATCTTTGATTAAATTTACTACTAATCGTTCCTCTAGACAATAATTGATATTCTAGTTCATCCATACTAAATGATTCTAAACTCAATGTCAATTCTAAAAAATCATGTGTATGTGTCAAGTTATTCTCGGAAATTTGAAAAATCAGTTTCAAATCTAGGACGTGCGTGATTTTCAGTTTGCAAAATTGCAAAAACACATAAATATCATTGCCATTCAAATTGAATGATTCAGTAAGTCAATCTCCACCTTATCGTTCTTAGTGTTTCTAATATGCAGGTCTTCATATTAGGTAGTGCGGACGTGAGCAGCCTCCTACGGAGTCTCATCACTAGATTTCGAGCCAAGGTCTCGAAATCTCCGTCATTTAGCAGTTGTTTCTCAACTGCTAATGATTCCACTACGGTATGAAGACCTGCTTCTTTATTCCTTCCGAACGATCTAAAATAAACTCGATAAGCGTCCCATAGCTGAACTCTTGGGACCATACACTGGTATGGTTGCCTGTGGAATAGTGTGCTCTTTGTGTTTCATAACCTTTAGGGATTTTGAAGCACTCATAGCTATTTCCTCGCTAAAGACTGGCTCCGAAACTGTAGCTCTGTACAATCTCTCAAACTCCCCATTGCGAATACTTACTAAGAGAGTTGTCATGTTTTCAGCACCTTGTCTTGTCCAATTTCGTCCCTGCTTTTTCATACGATTTGTATAAAAGCGATGTCCACTTTCGCAAACACCCACACCAT
>NZ_JADXDQ010000117.1:0-1014 GCF_015831295.1 Streptococcus sp. NLN64 | reverse complement strand
ACTCGTTGTGCTAGTTAATCCTGGAAATAATAAAAAACTTTGCGTATCATAAACTCAAAACCACCACGAATTGAGGACATGATATGCAAAGCCAAGTACATTATCTCGCGAATCCATCACAAACACAAGTAGTTTTCAATAAAATTTTGGTTAAAGTGACAGATCTATACGAGAAATATGTTCCAGAATCGGTTCGTTTTCGTAAGAATGTCCATTTGCAACTTCAACCAGATGTTATCTTGATTTCTAGCTACATTTGGGCTTTACAACAAGGTTGTAGATCAGCTAATGCTATTTATCGCGCAATTCGTACTAACTTGTTTCCTGAATGTTTTCCTGAACGATCTAGATTTTGCCGGATATGCCAAAATCTTTCTCAAGCGATTCAGATGATGCGCTATTATTTTGTAGATTCTCTCGTCAACAGCTGTGAATTCGGCATTATTGACAGTTTTCCCTGTGCTTTGTGTAAACCAATTAGAAATTGTCGAGCAAAACTTCTTGAGTCGACAGCTAATATAGGCTTTAACGCTACAAAACAAGAACATTACTATGGTATTAAATTTTCCGTAGTAGTTGGAGATAACGGTTTTCCAATCAATTATGTAGTCACACCAGCATCAATCCATGATAGTCAAATAGCTTATGAATTACTCACTACCAGCCCATTCTCGATTGTTTATGGCGACAAGGGATATGTAACTAGATCATTGAAAGATGACTTATTAAGGTGTGGAATCAGATTAATAACTCAATTAAGAGAGAATATGAGTGATTACTCTAAACTGGAAAATTATAAGATTGGACGACTGCGTAAACCAATTGAAACGGTATTTTCGAGTTTAGAGCAGTTTGGGATTGAGGATTTAAGATGCAGGAATCTCTATGCTTTAAAATTTAAAGTAGAGGCCATCCTATTAACTTATTCCATATTACTTCATCAAAGCCAGATCGAAAATGGTTTCAGTCTAAAATATTCACTTGCTTACCCTTAAATCAACTAGCACAACGGGT
>NZ_JADXDQ010000116.1:0-1032 GCF_015831295.1 Streptococcus sp. NLN64 | reverse complement strand
GCTTTAAAATTTAAAGTAGAGGCCATCCTATTAACTTATTCCATATTACTTCATCAAAGCCAGATCGAAAATGGTTTCAGTCTAAAATATTCACTTGCTTACCCTTAAATCAACTAGCACAACGGGTAAAGAATACAAACGATAACAGTCCCTACTCAAATGTAATTAGGTTGCTAAAATCGCTTTCTAGCTGTCTCAAATCAGTGACTTTTCCTGCAATTTTTGTTCTTTAAAGTATCCTTTTATTTGACAAATGCGCATACTGCGCATAAAATATACTTTGTAAGGAGGTAAAAGTTCAATGCCACTTACAGGAAAGGAAATGATGAAGCTCGCTATTCGAAACGGTTGGAAAGAAGTCCGCGTCGATGGGAGCCATCACCATTTCAAAAAAGAAGGATTTTCAAAAATTGTCACCATCTCAGTCCACGGAAATAGGAACCTTGGGAATGGACTTGAAAAGAAAATCCTAAAAGATTTGAGGCTGAAGTAAAAGCCCCTAGTCTTTTAAGATTTTGGAGGTCACCATGTTAAAAACATATCCAGCTATCTTTCATAAAGAAAATCAAGGGTATTGGGTAGAATTCCCAGGATTTGGTGGGGGAACGCAAGGACACAATCTTGAAGAAGCCATGAAGCATGCTCGTGAGTTTCTTGAAAGTACCCTAGCTCTCTATTTAGATGAAGGCATAACGTTACCAGAAAGGGTGGATCTAGATACTTTAGAAGCTCCGGATGGATTTGTTAGCCTCATTCAAGCAGATCCAACACCTTTTATAAAAAATAATAAAGCCATTCGAAAAAATGTAACAGTACCCGAATGGCTTACCAAACTAGCTGATCGAGAGGGAATCAATTACTCTGAAGTTCTCACCAAAGCACTCCAATCCCAATTAAATTTATAGATATAGTCTTTTAGATTATAAACTGTATGTGGTATACTATTCCTATGGCATACGGAATTGATTTTAGAAAACGTGTCCTTGAATATGTTAAAGAGGGACATACACGTAAAGAAACAGCAGCTTTATT
>NZ_JADXDQ010000115.1:0-1078 GCF_015831295.1 Streptococcus sp. NLN64 | reverse complement strand
TGTGACGGTATCTTACCAGAAAGGGACGGCTAACTACGTGCCAGCAGCCGCGGTAATACGTAGGTCCCGAGCGTTATCCGGATTTATTGGGCGTAAAGCGAGCGCAGGCGGTTAGATAAGTCTGAAGTTAAAGGCTGTGGCTTAACCATAGTATGCTTTGGAAACTGTTTAACTTGAGTGCAGAAGGGGAGAGTGGAATTCCATGTGTAGCGGTGGAATGCGTAGATATATGGAGGAACACCGGTGGCGAAAGCGGCTCTCTGGTCTGTAACTGACGCTGAGGCTCGAAAGCGTGGGTAGCGAACAGGATTAGATACCCTGGTAGTCCACGCCGTAAACGATGAGTGCTAGGTGTTAGGCCCTATCCGGGGCTTAGTGCCGGAGCTAACGCATTAAGCACTCCGCCTGGGGAGTACGACCGCAAGGTTGAAACTCAAAGGAATTGACGGGGGCCCGCACAAGCGGTGGAGCATGTGGTTTAATTCGAAGCAACGCGAAGAACCTTACCAGGTCTTGACATCCCAGTGACCGTCCTAGAGATAGGGCTTTTCTTCGGAACACTGGTGACAGGTGGTGCATGGTTGTCGTCAGCTCGTGTCGTGAGATGTTGGGTTAAGTCCCGCAACGAGCGCAACCCTTATTGTTAGTTGCCATCATTAAGTTGGGCACTCTAGCGAGACTGCCGGTAATAAACCGGAGGAAGGTGGGGATGACGTCAAATCATCATGCCCCTTATGACCTGGGCTACACACGTGCTACAATGGCTGGTACAACGAGCTGCAAGTCGGTGACGGCAAGCAAATCTCTTAAAGCCAGTCTCAGTTCGGATTGTAGGCTGCAACTCGCCTACATGAAGTCGGAATCGCTAGTAATCGCGGATCAGCACGCCGCGGTGAATACGTTCCCGGGCCTTGTACACACCGCCCGTCACACCACGAGAGTTTGTAACACCCGAAGTCGGTGAGGTAACCGTTTGGAGCCAGCCGCCTAAGGTGGGATAGATGATTGGGGTGAAGTCGTAACAAGGTAGCCGTATCGGAAGGTGCGGCTGGATCACCTCCTTTCTAAGGAAATGGAT
>NZ_JADXDQ010000114.1:0-1091 GCF_015831295.1 Streptococcus sp. NLN64 | reverse complement strand
ATACTCAGTTAAGTTCAAAATCTGAAACCAACCATTGTCTTCGGACAATGGTTTTTAAATCTTCCCAATGTAAACCTCTAATGACTGTTTCTAATTGATCGATGACTGCTTCAAGTGAAGAAAACACCTTATTCTTAAAGCCTCGTTTTCGAATTTCTGCCCAAACCTGTTCAATTGGATTCATTTCTGGTGTATATGGCGGAATGAATTCAAAGCCTATATTTCTAGGGATGACTAATTCCTGAGATTTATGCCATACTGCATTATCCATAATTAATAAGATGTAGTCATCTGGATACTGTTCAGAAAGCTGCTTCAGGAATTCGTTCATCCAAGCTGAATTACAGCCACCAGCTATTATGAAGAAAGATTCCCCAGTAAAAGCATCGACAGCTCCATAACAATAACGATATTCTCGAATATGGTGGCTTCCTACTATAGGACGGTGTCCTTTGGGAGCCCAAGCTTTCCCAAGTTTACTAATACGCCCAAAACCAGCTTCATCTTGATACATCACACGAACTTTGTTGTAGCGTCTACTGTGTTTAAAGCGCTTTCTCAACTTCCGGAATTTAGATTTTATTTTTAGACGCCTTAATAGTTTGGGCGTCTGCCTTTTTTGGATGTTCTGGACGGGGAGTTATTTTTCGCCATCCGTGACGTTTTAAAAGATCGTAGAAAGCTACTTTTGATGTGCTTTTGTTAATTTTCTTTTGATAGGCTTGGTGTAAATGAGTAGCAGTAACAATCTCTCCAGCCTGAGCTGATTCCAATTCGTTCTCTAGAAATTCAGCCTCCTCTTCAAAGGATAGATAGGCGTTACGTCGACCTCCACGGCCATCTTTTGTTAGAGCGGACAAGCCATCTGATTCATATTTAGTTACCAAACGCCAAACCGTATCATGAGATAGATTAAGTAGTTGTTTAATTTCTGAGTAGGTTTTATCCTGGCTTCTAAAATATACGGCTTGGATACGTTTATGAAAAGAAGCTAGTGATTTATCTTTTAGGGCTGTTTCTAATTCGTTAATGTGTTCTGGTGTAAAAATCATAATACTATTATATTTCAGATTTTGAAACTAATCAAGTAT
>NZ_JADXDQ010000113.1:0-1123 GCF_015831295.1 Streptococcus sp. NLN64 | reverse complement strand
AGTTGGAAAATTCGTCATACTCTCGTTGATATCGTTCTTCTTATTTTCTTTGCTCGCCTATCTGGAGCTGAGTATTGGGAGGATATTGAAGCTTTTGGGAAATGTTACGAACACAGTCTTCGTACGGTTTTATCCTTAGAAAACGGGATTCCATCACATGATACCATGCAGCGTGTCCTAGCGACTATAAATCCTAATGTTTTGATTAATCTCTCTATACTGTGGGCAACTATGTTGGAAGAAGCTCAATTAAATGAAGGGAATTTTTCGACTTTTTCCAAGCGTTTAATTGCTATTGATGGAAAGACTATAAAAGGAAATGCCAGTGCCAAGCAAAATCCTCTTCATATAGTGAGTGCTTATGCAACTGACTTGGGAGTTTGTTTTGGACAGGTGGCGACTAAAGAAAAATCTAATGAAATCACTGCCATCCCTGATTTATTAGATCACCTTTCAATTGAAGGGTGCATGATTACAATTGATGCTATTGGAACTCAAAAGGAAATAGCTAAAAAAAATAATCAAACAGGGTGGCGATTTCTGCCTACCTGTCAAAGGAAATCAAAAAGGATTATTGGAAGATATTGTTGCTTGCTTTTCCTATGACCAAGAGTCTGTAGTAGATTATTATGAAACTATTGAAAAAGCTCATGGTCAAATCGAAACACGAAAGTATGAAGTTGTCCACGACACTTCTTGGTTCCGAAAAGACCATCCAGATTGGCCTCATGTTCAATGTTTGGGAAAGGCTATTTGTATTATTGAGAAGGATGATAAGGTAACGCGTATCGAGCGCTATTTTGTCTTGAGTACGAAGGTATTAGCTGACGAACTAGCCAGCTATGTTCGGGGCCACTGGAAAATCGAGAGTATGCACTGGCTATTGGATGTTGTTTTCCGTGAAGACGCTAATAAAACTTTAAATAAACAGTTAGCCTTTAACCTGAATATTATCGACAAATTTTGTTTGAGTGTGTTAAGAAATCTTGATGTTGGTAAAGATATGAGTATGAGACGAAAGAAGTTCCATTTGAGTATGGTATTCGATAAATTTTTAAGAGTACTAATTTAAAAAAGATTCTAGCAGGGAATAAATCTACTAGAATCTTTCGTGCGTTTGTCG
>NZ_JADXDQ010000112.1:0-1176 GCF_015831295.1 Streptococcus sp. NLN64 | reverse complement strand
CATCCCTAATATCGGGATAATTCTGATTTTTGGGCGCACTAAGCCCATGTATTCAAATTCAGTCGTTTGATCTGTTCAAAACGACAAATATTATACATCAGATTTGTAAGTGTGACATTCGTCTTGGCACGCTTAAAACCAATACCTCGGAAGGTACTGCCTTTCATAGTGTTTTCAATAAAGCCAAAGACATGTTCTACTCGGCAACGAATTCGTGATAGCTTGCGATTAAACTTCTTGTCGACATCGGTAAGTGGAGTATTACGATAAGGGCGACGAGCAGTATAGTGCTTACATCCTTCTGGTACAGGTTTGCCAACATAAGCACTATCATCAAAAACAGGCTCGTGAGTATCACAAAGTTCAGCTAATACGTTAGAATCGTGCACATTAGCTGCTGTTACTTGGAAATTTTTAATGAGCTTTGATTTGGAGTCGACACAGACATGGTTTTTATAGCCAAAGTGATTTTGGTCTCCCTTTTTAGTCCATCGTGCATCTGTGTCTTTCTGAGAACGTTTAGGAGCATCCCAGTCCTCTGGCACCTTTCCTTCTTTGATTTGTTTATTTTCTTTCCGAGAATTTCTTTGTCTAGGTGCTTCCACAAAACTGGCGTCAACAATCTGCCCTTTGTGAGCCAGTAAGCCTTCTTCTTCTAACATAGAGGAAAAACAGTCAAACAACTTTTGTTCTTTACCGGATTTACTAAGACGTTCCCTGTAAAGCCAAATTGTTTTAGCATCTGGAACTCGCTCGTCATCGCAGCCAACAAAACGACGAAAAGACAGACGATCCAGCAATTGGTACTCCATGGCTTCGTCTGACAAATTATAGAGGCGTGCAAGAAGAAGGATTTTAAACATCATAAGGTAGTTATAGGGAGGTCTACCACCCTTAGAAGGATCTTTCTCACTATTTCCAAAAATACGGTTCAGGATTGGGAGAAACATTGCCCATTTCACAGTCTTATCAAGTCGTTCGAGTGGATTTCCCAATTGTGAAAGTTTTTCTAGAAGTCGTTCATCGTCGGAAAATAATAGCATGATAGCACCTCGTTCATCTTAGTAGTACTATTATCTCATAACCCGAATTATTCATACCCTGAATATCTTTGCGTAACTATCAAAAAAATCATCAGAAACAAGCAATAAACAATTGCAATTCTGATGATTTTTA
>NZ_JADXDQ010000111.1:0-1203 GCF_015831295.1 Streptococcus sp. NLN64 | reverse complement strand
CAGCGTAGACTTTCCCAACACCGGGAATAGAGGTTAGACACTGGTATTCAGGAATTGTTTCGACCATATCCTCGATAGCTTTATCGATATCTTTGATGATTTTTTCAAGATTTCTGATTTCTCGAACCAATAGTCCGAGGATAACATCGACAGATTCCTGTTGTAATTTAGAGAGTCGGTAACTCCCTCTGATTGCAGCTTGAATAGCTTTGGCTAGCTTAGTGGGGTCTTTAAAGCGTCCCCTACCTCTACTTTGTAAGAAGTCGGCAAATTGGTCG
This sequence comes from Streptococcus sp. NLN64, assembly GCF_015831295.1. Lineage (NCBI taxonomy): Bacteria > Bacillati > Bacillota > Bacilli > Lactobacillales > Streptococcaceae > Streptococcus > Streptococcus sp. NLN64. The sequence goes on along the minus strand of NZ_JADXDQ010000111.1, from coordinate 925 downwards.
AGAGGAATGGAAGCTATTTCATCAAGGGATAAATCCTCGGTCATTAAGCTCAGGATAGTTGATGAGAAGACAGAGGTGTTAAGCTCTTCCTTCTTGATTTCAGAAGAAAGTGTATTGCATTTATAGTAAAGATTTTCGATAAAGTGTTGTTTTGTATGGATCAACTGTTCCACCATCTGTAGTCTGGTTCTAGTGAGGTGTTGAAGCGCCATATACTTTTCTTCTTTAAGAAAAGCCGGCGAAAAGCGTTCAATACGGAAATAATCAGCGATATAGAAGGCATCGATAAAATCATTTTTGTTTTCTTCGAAAGCTTCTCGATATTTCTTAATCTTATTTGGCTGTTCAACGACCACTTCAACCCCAATCCGTTTTAACTGGCTATCTTCATTGAAGAACATTAAGGGGTGAAAACTATAGAGACTCGTTGCCTCCATACCAATCACAATCCTTTTAAAGCTATGTTTCTCATTGAGATCAATAACAGTTTTCTTGATTTCAGAAGCACCTGCTAAATCATTTGGAAGTGAAGCACTAAATGGTGTAGATGTATCACTCAACATAATACAGACATCTAGCTTGGTAGAGCTGACGTCTAAACCGACAAAACATTTCATGTGAAAGGTCTCCTTTCTATTAGATTTGGAAGTTTCCTTGACTACTGTAAGGTTCCCCAGAAGTCCTTCATTCGACAGCCTCGCATAATAGAATTCTCATCACCTATTCACAAGCCGCCTACTCTCTACTAAGAGCAGAAGTGAAGAGGTGGAAACAGCTAGTGGGTTGGAGGTAAAATGAAGGGCTGGGTAACAGACTTTGTAATGAAGACTGAGCAACAAGGAGGATAAGAAACAACCATGAGTCCTTTCCATAACTCTATTGTTCTGGGAAACATTGCAATAGTCAAGTATTTATACAATTATTG
>NZ_JADXDQ010000110.1:0-1353 GCF_015831295.1 Streptococcus sp. NLN64 | reverse complement strand
AAGCAGCAAGAGCATTAGGGATGCGGCAACATCCTTAAGACATTTTTAAATATGTTCACCTTAAGTATAACACAGATAGTGTTTTTTTGCGCTTTTTTACTGTGTTATTTTCAAATAAAAGACTATATTGAGAGAACATTTCATGTTCTCTTATCCAGATACTCAAAGAGTCAATTCCTGACTCTTTGACCTCCGAAAAGAACCGAATCAACATTGACATGAACTTCGTTCCTTTCATTTAGAAACTCTAAAGGCATTCAACACGCCTTTAGACCGGAGGTGGGAGTGAAACGGTTTGGGGAGAAACCGTTTCAGCTTACAACTTGAAACAAAGACTTGTAACGAACGATTTTATTTGTAAAAATTGTTCTGTCTCACTCCCAAACTGAACATTCCTACTCTAAATCATTGACAATCTCCACATTCCCCTCCAACAAAGGGAACAACTCCTCATCCTGCTGGACATCTGTCACCAAGGCTGTCACATCCTTAAGTTCACAAAAACTGGCAAAATCATCCTTCCCAACCTTGGATCCATCTAAAAGCAGATAACGCTCCAAGGAATGCTCCAAGGCCAAACCCTGCGTATAAGCTTCCGCCAGCGTCGACGTCATCACCTGCCCGTCCTTAACCCCATTGGCAGAAAAAAACATCTTGGAAAAGCGAAGCTTTTCCAAACTCGTATTGGTGATCTCACCTACAAAACTCTCCGTCAACTGCCGGTACTCACCTCCCAAGAGAAAAACCTGAAAAGTCTCCGACTTCTTCTGGGACAAAACCGTAAAGACAGGCATACAATTGGTAATCACTGTCAACCGCTGGTTGAAAATCTCCGCAGCCAGGGCTGCTACCGAAGTACCTGGTCCTAAGAAAACCGTATCCCCCTCTTCAATCAAGGCCGCAGCCCGCCGCGCAATCGCTACCTTGGCCTCGTGGTGCTGCACATCCTTCTCTGAATGGGAGTACTCCCGAAACTGGAAAGCCTTATTGGAACGGGCCCCCCCATGGATCTTGGTCAAGACCCCCTGCTCCTCTAATTCCAACAAATCTCGCCTTACCGTCATATCAGTAACCTGCAACAAATCAACAATCTCGGAAATCCGAATTGTCCCCTTCCTGTGGACCAAACGTGTAATTTCAGCCAGACGCTCCTGCTTTTTCATCCCAAGCTCCTCTTTGCTTTTTGTTGCATTATATCAAAAATAAAACAAAAAATGTTGGAAGCAAATCGAGTAGGGACTAATGGATAGTCCCTCTCACACCACCGTGCGTGCCGTTCGGCACACGGCGGTTCAATTAACTTTTAACGCATGTCGTTTTAAGTAGTAATCGAGACAGCTGACCAGTCCTCGT
>NZ_JADXDQ010000011.1:0-47142 GCF_015831295.1 Streptococcus sp. NLN64 | reverse complement strand
GGCTGTTATCGCTTGTGCTCATAAGATACTAAGAATTGTCTACAAACTTTTGAAAACACATCAAACTTATGAAGCAGTAAAAGCATTAGGGATGCGGCAACATCCTTAAGACATTTTTAAATATGTTCACCTTAAGTATAACACAGATAGTGTTTTTTTGCGCTTTTTTACTGTGTTATTTTCAAATAAAAGACTATATCCTAACTCGATAAATCCTTTTTATTTCTTACATTGAAACAAAAAGAAAAAAGAGATTGATGCCAACCATATCTCCATAGGCATGCGCTAGAGAACATTGAAGAATATTCTGGTCTTTGCGGGTGTAGATATAGTAAAAGAAGAGTCCATAAGATATCCCAATCACCAGAGCTACTGGAATCGTTTGATAGGTGTGAAACGAAACGCGAACCAGACTTGAAAAAAGAAGAACCCACCTTCTCCTCTCCATCCTTGTCGACAAAAGCAAGCCAAGGAAAAAAACTTCTTCATAAAATCCATTCACGAGAGAGAAGAGGATGGTGGATACATCTAAATAAGTGAAATTACCCCACAAAGTTTCCCAGTCAAAGCGCAGATCTGACAAGTAGTTCAGCGGCGTGAACTCCAACTGAAGAGCTGGAATCAAGCCCAGTAACAAGAAGGAAAAATCGCAGACAATAGCGGCTCCAAGATAAATGAGAATGGGCTTCCAAAACAGAGACCATTCCAGCTTCATTTTCAACTGTTTCCAATCAAAATGACGGAACCAGAGATAGGCAGCTGCTCCCAGCAAAATCCAACAAATTCCCAGAATAGCATTCCAGTTATCCGCCGCTGAAACATTTAACATCTCCGGATCTCCAGCTGTACCATCCATGAGAGCCTCCGTTGAAATCCAGATGGCATCCCCAAAGAAAATCAGTGCTAAAATCACTAAATCCCAGCCATTTAAATACTTCAGTGAGATTGGAGGATGAATCTGTTGCCAGATTTTTTGCATATCTTACACCTTCTATCTACCTACTATTGCATACTATACTCTTTTAGTTTATCTTTTATTACTGTGTTAGCTCGTCTTGCCGTACTTTAGTACTGCCTGCGACTCGCTGCCTTGTACTAAAAGCAAACTAAAAGACTATATATCCTGAGCCATTGCAATGAGTCTCAAAGTCACCCCGAACGCAACAAGTATTCAGAACAGAAATTTTCGTAGCCCATCGCCATTCTCTCCGTACCAAGTTGCCTCTAGGCTCCTGAGTAATCTTTTTCCCATTATATCAAATTCTAACACTCATTGAATTTCAAAATCTGACTTTGTCAAGTCTCCTTGATGAACTGATTCATTGCGTGTTTCCACGCCCTATCCTTAATATCCAACAGGTCTCCCAGACCTGTTGACCTACCATCATCGGCTTCCCTCTTCATTTTTTGAAATTCCGCGAGTATTCTGATTTTGAAATTGGGAGTATAAAAAGCTAGCTCAGGTCTTTTCCGGATTCTATGGAAAAAGCTTTCCAGACTGCTGAGCCTGGAAAGCTTTCAACTATTGAATGAAGGTCTCAAGCGAATCGGAATAGGACCAAGGCTCCCCTTCAATCATCGCCCATTAATCATTAATACAACTCTAGGTAGTTATCAATTTCCCAGCGAGAGACATAGGTCGCATAAGAAGCCCATTCAATACGTTTAGCTTCCAAGAAGTTGGTGTAGATATGTTCACCCATAGCTGCTTTCACGACCTCATCTTCCGTTAAGGCTTTCAAAGCATTGTGAAGAGTCGATGGCAAGTCTGTGATTCCAGCCTCCTTACGTTCTTCCGGTGACATAGTATAGATGTTGGACTCGATTGGTTCTGGCGCCTCAATTCGGTTGGCGATTCCGTCCAAACCAACTTCTAACAATACAGCCATTGCAATATAAGGATTGGCCATTGGGTCCACCGAACGCAACTCCAAGCGAGTACCCATTCCACGACTAGCCGGAACGCGCACAAGAGGCGAACGATTTCGACCTGCCCAGGCAATATAAACAGGGGCTTCGTAGCCAGGTACAAGACGCTTGTAGGAGTTAACGGTCGGGTTCATCACAGCAGTGTAGTGATAAGCGTGTTTCAAGAGGCCACCCAAGAAACGATAGGCGGTTTCTGATAATTGCATGCCGTTTGGGTCTTCAGGATCAAAGAAGGCATTTTGACCATCCGGACCAAATAGAGACATGTTGCAATGCATACCGGAACCAGCAATCCCATGTTTAGGCTTGGCCATGAAGGTTGCATACATGCCGTGTTTGCGTGCAATGGTTTTAACAACCAGTTTGAACAGTTGGATCTTGTCACAAGCCCGCAAGACATCATCATACTTGAAGTCGATTTCATGTTGGCCCACCGCCACTTCGTGGTGACTCGCTTCCACTTCAAACCCCATCTTGGTCAAAACATTCACGATTTCACGACGGGTATTGTCCGCCAGGTCTGTTGGGGCTAAATCAAAATACCCCCCCTTATCATTCACTTCTAAGGTTGGCTTGCCTTGCTCATCCATCTTAAAGAGGAAAAACTCTGGCTCAGGCCCCAAATTGAAAGAAGAAAAACCGACTTCCTGCATGTGCTTCAAAGCCTTTTTCAAATTGGAACGTGGATCTCCCGCAAAAGGTTCTCCTTCTGTCGTATAGACGTCACAAATTAAACCTGCAACACTACCATTCTCATCTCCCCACGGGAAAACAATCCAGGTGTCCAAATCTGGATAGAGGTACATATCAGACTCATTGATTCGCACAAATCCCTCAATCGAAGACCCATCAAACATAGCCTTGTTACTGAGGACCTTATCCAACTGCTCATCCGTAGCCGGAATTTCGACATTCTTCATCGTTCCCAAAATATCGGTAAACATCAACCGAATAAAGGTTACATTTTTCTCTTTGACTTCTCGACGTATTTGTTCTGCAGTGACAGACATAGGAAACTCCTTCTTAAAAATGGTTAGGCCCTAAGGAACCAAACTGACTCGGCCCAGACTGAAACGGCCCTTCCCGCACAATGTCCCTGTGCAAGGCTCTTCGAACAGCCTTTTCGCTCATCTTCTGCCGAGATTTTTGCTCCCTCTGATAAAAATTTTTCTTAATCTCCGCAATCGAATAACCCTCCGCCAGCAAATCCTTAATTTCCAATAAACGATCCATATCGTTTAAAGAAAAAAGGCGGCGATTCCCTTCATTTCGCTCTGGTTTGACCAAACCGTGTTCTTCATAGTACCGAATTTGACGATCGGAGAGATCCGTCAACTTCCTTACACTTGACATGGGAAAAACGGCTAAATGGCGACGTAATTCTTTTTCTTTCATCATCGGAACCTTTCTGTTATCCATTATAAAGCGGGGGAAAGCATCTGTCAAGAAGTCATGTCAGAAAATCTAACGTGGCTTTTTTAAGAGAATAGCTCGAATTCGATCCATATCGTAATTGACTAAAATGGCAATAAAAACGCCAAAAAAAGTCTCAAAAACGCGGGTAAAAACGTAGAGTACAGAATCTCCATAAGGAATGGACAAACTGATAATCAGAAAAGCAGCCGCCCCCCCAATAATGGCTCCACCTGTATTTGTCGCAACACAAGTCATGATAGTTAACATGACACCGATTGGAACTCCCAAAAGCAGAACCAGAGGATTCGAGGGGAACACCCGCTCCAAAACAAAATAGAGAAGGGCATAAAAACCACCAATGCTGTTGGCGATGATACGGGACATCCCAAAATGGACGCTCTGATCAAAATCCTCCCGCAAGCTAAAAACCGCCGTCAAGGCCGCAATTTGCATTCCTTCCCAACTCCAAAGGTAAAACAGGAGCAAGACCAAGAAAACTGCAAGACCTGTCTTGAAAGTCCGCATGCCCAACCGAAATTTCTTAGGGTTAAAACGATAGCGTTTAAAATAACGTAGTATATTCATAAAAGATCACCCAATTAAAAAGGGGGAGGACAACCGTCCTCCCCAACCTTTTCTAGTGTTCTTATTTTTCAGTCAAGGCTGCCAAACCTGGAAGTACTTTACCTTCAAGCAATTCCATAGAAGCACCACCACCAGTTGAGATCCATGAGAATTTATCTGCACGACCTAGGTTGATGGCTGCAGCAGCAGAGTCACCACCACCGATGATTGATTTCACTTCTGGTTGCTTCACAATAGCATCCATCACACCGATAGTACCAGCTTGGAAATCAGGGTTTTCAAAGACACCCATTGGTCCGTTCCAGACCACAGTTTTCGCACCAGTAAGAGCTTCATCAAATTTAGCGATTGATTTAGGACCAATATCCAAACCAAGGAAGCCTTCAGAAACTGCTTCACCTTCTGTATCACGAACTTCAGTGTAGTCTGCAAAAGCATTTGCTTCTTTAGAATCCACTGGCAAGATCAATTTACCATCCGCTTTTTCAAGAAGGGCTTTAGCAACATCTAATTTATCTTCTTCAACAAGTGAATTACCGATTTCAATACCTTGAGCCTTGAAGAAGGTATAAGTCATTCCTCCACCAATCAAGACCTTATCTGCTTTTTCAAGCAAGTTTTCGATAACGCCAATCTTATCAGAAACTTTTGATCCACCAAGAATCGCTACAAATGGACGAACTGGGTTATCAACAGCTTCTTGGATGTATGCAATTTCGTTTTCCAAAAGGAAACCAGCTACTGCTTGCTCTACATTGGCAGAAATACCCACGTTAGATGCGTGTGCACGGTGAGCTGTACCAAAGGCATCGTTTACGAAGATTCCGTCTCCAAGAGAAGCCCAGTATTGACCAAGTTCAGGATCGTTCTTAGACTCTTTCTTACCATCTACATCTTCGAACCGAGTATTTTCAACAAGAAGTACTTGACCATCTTCCAGCGCATTGATCGCTGCTTCCAACTCAGCACCACGAGTTGCACCTGGAATGAAGACAACATCTTGACCCAGTTTTTCAGCAAGTGCTGCTGCAACTGGAGCCAAAGACTTTCCTTCTTTATCAGCCTCTTCTTTCACACGACCAAGGTGAGAGAACAAGATTGCACGGCCACCTTGCTCAAGAATGTACTTGATCGTTGGTAGGGCCGCTGTGATACGGTTGTCATTTGTAATAACGCCATCTTTCAAAGGTACGTTAAAGTCCACACGAACAAGGACTTTTTTGCCCTTCAATTCAACGTCTTTTACAGTCATTTTTGCCATGATACAAAAACCCCTTTTAATTTTTTATACAATCCCATTATATCACACTTAAAGCATTTGTGAGAAAGGAAACAAAAACTTGTCCTTTCTTTTTCATTCCGACAAGACGACATCTGAGCCTTTCAAGGAAAACCGCTGAACCCTTCTACTTTTGAATATCGCAAACTGAACTGCACGAAAACTCCTCTGAAACACTCTTCCCCCTCACTTTCCATCTCCTAATACTCATTACATTTCAAAATCTGAATGTGTTAATCCTCTTCGCCGAACCCTAGTTCTGCCTTCATCGGATTGCCTGTTCAGATTTCGAACTGTTTCGAGTATAAACTTCCACACAACAAGACAAGGAGCCAAAAAAACCTGCCCGAGGGCAGGTTTTCTCACTCAATGATTATTTTGCAAGTTTTGCAAAGTACTCAAGAGTACGTACCAATTGAGCAGTGTATGACATTTCGTTGTCGTACCAAGATACAACTTTAACCATTTGTTGTCCGTCAACATCAAGCACTTTAGTTTGAGTTGCGTCAAACAATGATCCGTATGACATACCTACGATGTCTTGTGATACCAATTGGTCTTCAGTGTAACCGTATGACTCGTTAGAAGCTGCTTTCATAGCTGCATTTACTTCGTCAGCAGTTACGTTCTTATCAAGAACTGCAACCAATTCAGTAACAGAACCTGTTGGTACAGGAACACGTTGTGCAGCACCGTCAAGTTTACCGTTCAATTCAGGGATAACAAGACCGATTGCTTTAGCCGCACCAGTAGAGTTTGGTACGATGTTTGCTGCAGCAGCACGTGCACGGCGAAGGTCACCACCACGGTGTGGACCGTCAAGAAGCATTTGGTCACCAGTGTAAGCGTGGATTGTAGTCATCAATCCTTGTTTCACGCCAAAGTTGTCGTGAAGAGCTTTTGCCATTGGAGCCAAACAGTTTGTAGTACATGACGCACCTGAGATAACTGTTTCAGTACCATCAAGGATGTCATGGTTAGTGTTGAATACAACTGTTTTAACGTCGTTTCCACCAGGAGCAGTGATAACAACTTTCTTCGCTCCACCTTTAAGGTGTTTTTCAGCACCTTCTTTAGATGCGAAGAAACCAGTTGCTTCAAGAACGATTTCAACACCATCGTTAGCCCAGTCGATTTGTTCTGGATCACGTTCTGCAGAAACTTTAACAAAAGTTCCGTTTACATCAAATCCACCTTCTTTAACTTCCACAGTACCATTGAAGCGACCTTGAGTTGAGTCATATTTCAACAAATGTGCAAGCATAACTGGATCAGTAAGGTCGTTGATACGTACTACTTCAACACCTTCAACTTCTTGAATACGACGGAAAGCAAGGCGTCCGATACGTCCGAAACCGTTGATACCAACTTTAACTACCATTCGTGATTTCCTCCTTATGAAAATCAAAAAGATTTATTGTGAAAAGAGTAACTTGTAAACCTACAAGCTCTTTCAACACATCTATTATATACCGAATTTGGAAAAAAGGCAAGATGGGAATAACGACTTCCCAAAATCTCTATGCTCCAAGCTTTTTTCGAGTCAAGTTCTTTGACTCTCCCCCGTCAAGGTGCTATATTTATTTCTGTAAGCGTTATCATTCACAAAGGAGGTTCTTATGGAAAGTAAATCCATATCGAAAAAGACGGGTATTCTCATGTTCTACACCCTCTTACTTGCTTATATTACCTTTGCCGCCAGTTGGGTTGGTGGCTCGACCTTGGGTCCACAAATTGTGGCTAGCTTCTTCGGAGATAAAGGTGTTGACCCAACCATCTCTGAAATGGTGAACTATACCATTACCGTTGCTCGCGTTGTCGCAAACTTTTTAGCTGCGGCTATTCTTGTCAAGTTTGGGATTAAGCGCGCTGCCCAAATTGCCATCGGACTACTCTGTTTTGCCTTAGTAGCCGTTTGGATGCCAAATTATTGGCTTTATATCTTGGCTCGCATGATCATGGCCTTAGGTGGCTCCATGATTATGGTCTACATGAACCCCATCGTGGTTCGCTTTGTAAGTCAAGAAAATAAGATTTTCTATTCCTCCTTGATAACAGCCAGCTATAACATCGGTGCCTTTATTATTGCAATTGCCTTTGTCTTCTGGGCAGACACCCTTCGCTTGGATTGGCGTCTAACCCTTTCAGCCGTTGCCTTTGTAGCCTTAGTCCTCTTTATTGTATGGCTGCTCAAGGCCCAAGACTTCGAAACAGGAAGCACACAAGCCCAAGATGCAGCTGCTAGCTACTCCTATAGCCAAGCTCTCAAAGATCCTTTTGTCTGGCGCTTTGCAGTTGGATTTGCTGCCTTTTTGATTCTTTATGTTATGTCCCTTAACTCAATCCCTGGACAGTTGGCTAAAGAATTCCCTGATTTCTTTACTTCCGGTTACATGATTTGTGCCATCTCCGGTGGGGGGATCGCAGGAACCCTGGTTCGTCTCAAGAGCCCTGTTAACCGACCGCGCAAGCCTTACTTAATCCAACTTGGCATCTTGGCTATCGCAACCATGGCCGCTGGAATTAGTAGTATCGCCCTCCTCCATTTACCTTTGGTTGGCTACCTCTTCTTCTTCGCAACCGGCTTCTTAATCTTTTACCAATATGCCGTCTACCTCAATATCCCACATGAACTCCCTAATATGAATCCGCAAAAAGCGACCCTCATGTTCGGAATCATCTGGGGAATTACCTACGGACTCTATACAATCTTAAACTACTTCTGGAGCTGGATTTATGGCCACCTCGGCTTCTGGCCTTCCGCCCTCTTTTACCTCGCGGTGCCTGTGATCTACCTCGCCATGATCCTCACACTCCCAGAAACTTACAAGAAAACAAAATAAGGCATAGGCCCCTATGGGGGACCTTTGCCTTTTTCTTATTATACTCTTTTAGTTTATCTTTTATTACTGTGTTAGCTCGTCTTGCCGTACTTTAGTACTGCCTACGACTCGCTGCCTTGTACTAAAAGCAAACTAAAAGACTATATTTGAAAAATTAAACAGGCCACTTTCACATCCCAGACTAATTCCTGAGGAAAATGGTACCTTTCTCAATAACGAAGTCAGCAAAGTCTGAACCCTATTTCACCCACAAAAAAACCCGTCACACGTTTACTGGGTGACGGGACTCATTCTATGTTCTGTTCTTTATTTTTCCAACTGGGCTATAAGGGCCTCTAAAACTTCGCCTTCTTCTAATCCTGTCACTTCTAGAACCACTTCTTTGACAGGTTTTGTAGCTAAGAGTTCTTGCAATTCAACGGATTGAGGGTCGTTTACATCCTGATAGACAAAGACTGCAGAAACGGTTTCTAGTAGGTGTTGGTAGGATAAGTTACGCTCTGCCAATTCACGAATTGGACGAATAAAACGCTCATCGTAACCCAATTTGCGGATAGGTGTTCGTGCTACACGCGCAATATCATCAACAATATAAGGATTTTCAAAACGACTGATGATGACCTTATGATACTCTTCCAAACCAGTCTCCTCAAAGCCCCATTTGGCTACAAGCAGGCTGCGAATTTCAGCCAAAACGGATTCAACTTGTCCTTTAACCTCTGGGTTTTGCAAGGCTTCCAGAATGGTCTTAGCCCCAGCCTTAGCTCCAGTATAAGCTGAAGTCGCGTGTCCGGAGTTCACCGAGAAGAGTTTGCGTTCGATAAAAGGTTCCAAGTCCTCTTCATAATGAACCTGTTCTAAACGTAGTTCTGGATTTTTCATTCCCTTGGTTTCAACAACCCACTCTTTAAATGGCTCTACCACTACATAAAGAGGATCTTCATGACTTTGAGCTGGTACAATCCGGTCAACGGCTGCATTTGGGAAACCAACATGTTTAGCCACATAAGCCCGTCCTTCTTCAGATAGATAGCCATCCACTTCCTTAGCTAGGAAACTAGAGCCACCAATCATATTTTCACAAGCTAGAATATCCACATTTCGATGATGATTCTGTGCTAAACGCTCCTCTAAACCACGCGCAATCACTTCTGCGATAAACGGAAGGATATTCGGACCAATAGCAGTTGTCACCAAGTCCGCCTCCGCAATTGCTTGGATAACTTGGTCAGGGTTCTGACCGTTGTTAATCCCACGAACCCGTGAAACCTGAATCTTAGGCTGACCTTCTTGGGCAATCTCTATCGTATAAGATTGTTTCTCATTAAGAGCATTGATGATTTCTTCATTGACATCTACAAAGGCGATTTCAAAATCATTATCAGTTAATACTTGACCAATAAAACCACGACCAATATTTCCTGCACCAAAATGAACTGCTTTTTTCATAGCTTTTCCCTCCCTAAGCTACACTTTCTAGAAGTTGCTTGATTTCTTCCACACTTTGAGCATCTGCCAATTTCACAACATTATCGACATCCGCACAGAAGATGGATATTTTTTGAATCATTTCCAAATGATCATCCCCAAGTCCTGCAATTCCAAATAAAATAGTCGCAATCTTAGGATCCTCTTCCGTTCCAAAATTCACACCTGCAGGAACCTGGACAATGGTAATTCCAGATGATAAGACTTCTTTCTTAGCCGCATCGGTTCCATGTGGAATCGCGATAAAGTTCCCCATATAAACGGAGAGGTCTTGGTTCCGTTGAATCATTGCTTCGATGTAAGCTTCTTCGACATGACCCGCCTCTTGCAACTGGCGTCCACAAAAGCGAATGGCTTCTTCTTTAGTGGCAAAAGTTTGCTTTAAATGAATGAGCTTATTTTGAAGTTCCATAATTATTCTCCGATTTTTTTCATTTTTTCTGCAAAGATTGTATTCAACAATTGATACAAAATTTCCTGGTTACCTGTCCGGTAAATTTCTGTGTAGAGCTTGTTTTCAATAATCGATTGACTGATAGCCGTCATTAAATCCCGTATTTCTTCCCGCTCACCTACTGGAGTCAGCATCAACAGTAGCCTCTGAACCGCCTCCTCTTCCTGATTCATAGATGGAGTATAGACAGAATTAGACAATTGAGCAATCACAAATTGGCTGGTCTCAACCCGACTCGTTTGAGTGTGCAAGAGGGCTAGATTGGTCTGCGGAATCGCCAAAGGACTTTGATAAAAGCGATCCAAGAGCTTTTGGCTGACATACTGCGAATCCAAAACCCCATCCAGCTGTCCCACAACTATTTCCACCGCCCTTTCAAAAGAGGGTTGTGAAGACAATTCCAACAAGCGAAATTGATCTAAGAGATGGCGGCTGGCTTCCAAATAAGCCGGCAAATCATAGGCCTTCTCCTCCTCAATCACCACTCTTTCCCGCACCGTGCGATTCTCCTGAACCTTCTGCAGCGTTTCCTGCAAGTCTAGCATTTCCTGAGTACTCGGAAAGGTCGATATCAACTGAAATTCTTGCTGCGCGAGGGGTTTAGTGGTCAAACAATAGTCATAAACATCCATTTCTAAGCCCTCTAATTTGCTGGAACTCCTCACCTCAATGCCTTCGACGAAGGGAGCGATAGTTTTAATTTTGGAAACCAAAACGCTAGCTGAGAGGGGCCGTTCATCCGTCACAAGCAATAAGCGGATCGGGAAAATTTCTGGACTACGCCGCAGGCTGGCGGCAAAGTGCAGAGTGACCAATTCATACTCATACTCATTGTGGATATAAGTTGGAAAGAGTTCCTGTATCAAGAGACTAACCAGTCGGTGTAAAAAGGGATTCCCCTGCCTGGTCAAAAAGGCCATATTCGCCGTTTTCCCCTCTGGAAACAAGACTGGGACTGCTAAACTCAACCTTATATGATTAAACAAAAAGGAAAAAAGCAATTGATCCTTCATAAAATCACTTTTACTGAAACGCGAGACCGAATCAATCAATTGAGTGACACTGTAATAAAAACGACTGTCAAAACTCTCTCGAAAGAGTGGCACTTCCTGACGGCGGATAATCAATTCATCCACCATGGAAGCAAAGTAAATAATTTCCTGTAAATTGTAAAACTGCTTGGTCGCTGACGACAGCTGACGAAAGAGTTTCTGGGAAAACTCTAAAGCTTCCTTGGACAACTCAAACTGCTGATCCAACTGCCCCTGATTATCTGCTAGAGAAAGAAGCAGAATCAGAAATTGCTTGAGCTTAGGATCTACCTCCCCAAGTACCGAAGCTAAGTTCTCAAAAGTAGTCCGACAAGCCGAAACAATAGCAGGGTCTAAAACAGAAAATTCAGGATAGTTATCCGACCAAAAATCTTGAACACTGATCGCATTGGCTAAAAGAATCGCTAAGATCCTGCGTTTTTGAGACGAAGTTCCCAGCAAACTATAGCCCTTAGAGCGGGATAGGGAGAGTTGAAAATCTTTCAGTCTAGCTTCTATAGCAGCAATATCCTGAATCACAGTCACATTGGAGACCAAATAGGTCTCCTGCAGACTGTCATTGGTCAAAGCCTGATCTGCCAAGAGAAGATCATAGGTTATCAAAAGTTGACGGCGGCTAGGACTATAGGCTTCTTGACCACCTAAATCAATCAGTTGAGACAAATCTCCCTCAAGATAGTATTTTCTCCCATCCTTAACAAGTTCGATACCCTTAGTTTCCAAATAAGGAGTCAAATCGGATAAGGTTCGATAAACCGTTCGAGTTGAAACCTGTAAAATTTCTGTCATTTCCTTCAAGGAAAGCTTCCCTACTTGGAGGAAAGCTTTCAGAAGGTCTTCTTCACGTTTGCTTAGTATCATAGCTTTATTATACTAAACTTTTTACTTATTGATGGATGCGATCCACCATTTTGTCATATTCCGGAGTGGTTACCAAGCTATCCACCACCAAGAGTTGAGCTTCTGGAGCAGCTTGTTGAACTGCAGCCTGATTAGCAATTGTGCTGACCAATAAAATGTTTTTAGCGTTGTGCTCAGCCAAATCTGCTAGAGGTACAGTCGCAACTGGAATTCCGATGCCACGGTTTTTAAAGATGGCACTGAGCGTTGCCTGTCCCATGGTTGCAGATCCTTGAGCTTGGTCATAAGGGAAGACCACTTCATCCACATAGTTTAGGTCTACTTGCCCTTGCGCTTCTGGTCGTGGATCCGCTTCAAAAATGACCGCTGGCTTTCCAGCCAACTTGCTGACAATATCATCATATTTTGGAGAGGTTAGGAAGTTATCTACAGCAACATGGATGGCCCGTGGAGTTCGTTGAGCAGCACGATCGGCCAATTCCTCTTGAGTAACAATCAAGGTGTTCTCTGTGTCTTCCAAGGATGAGATGGCCTTGTTGGAAACTGGAATATCCAAGCCAGCTTTTTTAACCTTGTCACGGAGGAGAGAAGCCCCCATTGCGGAGCTACCCATCCCTGCATCACAGGCGAAAATGATTTGTTTTACTGTTGCGGAAGAAATTTCCTCAGCAATCGGAGCTAAAGGCTGCCCTTTTGATGCTGCTTTGGCAGCCTTGCTAGCAGCTTGCGCCTCTTCCAAACTTTCTCCTTCAGACTTATCGGCTTTCAAAATAAGGGATGCGAATAAGAAGGAAGCTAGAGCACCCGCAAAAACGCCGGCCAAGACAGCTAGGAGGTTGGCAAGGTAGCCATCTCCCTTAGGCACCATCCCCATGATGGCAATGATGGAACCTGGAGATGCTGCTGCACCAAGACCTGCATTCAAGAGTTGGAACGCAAAAGTACCTGACACACCTCCGGCAATCGCTGCCAAGAAGAGGGCGGGTTTCATCATCACATATGGGAAATAAATTTCATGGATTCCACCGAAGAAGTGGATAATCATCGCACCCCAGGAAGAAGATTTAGCAGAACCCTTGCCAAAGAAGGCATAGGCTAGGAGGATACCCAAACCTGGTCCAGGGTTGGCTTCAAGCAAGAAGAGGACGGATTTACCAGTCTCAAGCACTTGCTCAGCACCCAGTGGTGTGAAAATTCCATGGTTCAACGCATTGTTCAAGAAAAGAATCTTAGCTGGCTCAATGATGATATTGGCAAGAGGCAAGAGTTTCATCGCCACAATGGCTTCTACCCCATCTCCGATCATCGCCGTCATACTCTCAACAAAAGGCCCCACAATCTTGAAGGATAAGAGCATTAAGGCAAATCCAAGTAATCCAGCTGAGAAGTTGTTCACCAACATTTCAAAACCTGGACGAATCTTCGGCTGCACAGCTTGGTCAAATTTCTTAATCGCCCAAGCTCCAAAAGGTCCTACCACCATGGCACCAATGAACATCGGAACCGTAGTACCTGCAATGACCCCCATTGTAAGGATAGCACCAACAACCCCACCCCGTTGACCATAGACGTTAAAACCTCCAGTATATCCAATTAAAAGAGGCAAGAGATAGGTAATCATTGGCCCAACAATTGTCGCAAAAGACTCATTTGGCAACCAACCTGTCTCAATAAATAATGAGGTTAAGACACCCCAAGCAATAAAAGCACCAATGTTAGGCATAACCATATTGGACAAGGTTGTCCCTAACTTCTGTAGACGTACACGAAACGATTGCGATTCCATGACACGACCTCCCATCTTTGATTTCTATCCTTAGTATACCGACAAAAAACCAGACAGAGAACTCAAATCTTGTCACACTTTTTGTGACACAGCAAAAAATCGGCGAACTCACCGATTTCTCACTATTTTTGAAAAAAGCCAAGTGCCTCTTAAACTGATAAGTGCTACAAAATCAGAATGGGAATTGCTTCATATACTCTTTTAGTTTATCTTTTATTACTGTGTTAGCTCGTCTTGCCGTACTTATTTGAAACTTTCTTCGAAAGTTGTATCGGCAAGCTCAAAATCTCCCCCAGAGATTTTGAGCTGTCTACGAATCGCCGCCTTGTACTAAAAGCAAACTAAAAGACTATAAAATCACATTCATGTCTAAGGTAATATCTTTTTATGATGTAAGGTTTACTTCTTTTTTCCTCAACTCTTTGCCATCTTTGTAAACAGCCTTAGTACTCCAAAGCAAAGGATTAGCTGGGCAAATCCAATATACATAAATACGGACCAATTTTGCAAGTTAATCCAAGAGGCAACCATACTGCCTAGGGGAACGAAGATTCCGACCATTGTGAAAATAATGCTAAACACGCGTCCTAACATATTGGGTTGAATGCTTGTCTGAATATGTGACATAAAGAAAATATTAAAGATGGTTACACTTCCAGAAAAAATACCACACAGCACCAAAATCAATAATTGGGACCGTCCTACGAAGCCTAACCCAATCCAAGCTAGAGACCCTATAATCAAAAAATAAAAATAGTGATTTGGTCCCAATTCCCTCTTACCGAACCAGGTCACAATCAGGGAGGCTAGAATGCTACCAACCGACTGTGCGATCAAAATATAGGCATAAATATTGTCAAATCCTGAAAAAATCGGTGTAAACGGTAGATAAAAGGTATAGATAGCATCTAGAAAATTAATCAGGGCCGCCGTGACGAGCACATAAAATATTTGTTTATCCTTATAGATGTAGACCAAACCATCCTTCAGACCCTGTCCTAATTTTGATTTTGAACTTTCGGTCTTATGCAAGATTTCAAAACGATGTTCACACCATGCGGAAACTAGAAATGAAAATGAGTTAATGAGCATGGCATATCGAAATCCAAGTTGGGAAACCACGACTAGAGCTAGAAGTGGAGATGCCACACTCACTATTTCTGCGATCAACTTGGATAATGAATTGTATTGAAAGATAGCTGTTTTAGATAACAAATCTCGAATAACCGCCCGATAGGCAGGCGAATTGAAACTATATAAGATGGCTAACAGGGTATTTACAAGAATCAAAGCCCATATATTTTCTGGGTTATAAACCAGAAAGAGAACAAACGTTGCTAGTGCTGCAATCAAGTCTGTCACGAGGAGGATTCTTTTTCTATTGTGAAAATCTGCAACATGTCCGCCAAGGAGATTGAAGATTAATTGGG
This sequence comes from Streptococcus sp. NLN64, assembly GCF_015831295.1. Taxonomy (NCBI): domain Bacteria; kingdom Bacillati; phylum Bacillota; class Bacilli; order Lactobacillales; family Streptococcaceae; genus Streptococcus; species Streptococcus sp. NLN64. The sequence continues at coordinate 32,019 of NZ_JADXDQ010000011.1, read as the reverse complement.
CTAAAGATTCACTGGACTGATACAGCATCATGAGAAAAGGAGCACTAACTGGATGGCGACTGATCAACAATCGGTTAGCATAGTCAAAAATGACATTTCCAAAATGATTTATCTGCCCTCTCACCAATAAGCGAAAAATATTTCGTTGTTCAGCTTTCATCCAGATATCCTCTTAACCACTGTAACAGTTCTTGCCATTCGTCTTCGTTTTTCAACAGTAAGCTCAGTAAAAATCGTAGTTCACCAACAGACTTAGCTGCTCGATATCTGTCAGGGTATTCTCTGAAATAAGTGAGTGAATAGGGAGGTTCCGGCTTCGTTTGCTCTCTACCATTTTGTAGAAATAAAATGGAGGCAGCAACAGTTGCCGGAATGACCAACTTCGAAGTCGTATCCTCTATCGGAGGTCTTCCACCGGAGCTTGATTCTCCTTCTTCTATACCTCTTTCCGTATCAGCCCTTTGTGTCACATCCATGTGTTCAGTTTCTAACTGAAGTTCCCAGTACCTTTTTAGGACATCTACACCAAAAGCAGTTTCAATGAGAAGTGGGATATTCCCACCGCCAAAGCGTTTACCGACTTCACAAAAAGCGAGCTCATCCGTTTTTGAGTTGTAAAAAAATTCAGCGTGAAAAGGGTGCACGCGCTCAGTCCCTAAAGCCTCTAAGACTTTTTGTGTCTCCCGTTGTAACCGCTGAATAAAATCTAAATCTGCATACCGAGAGTTTGTCCGAATAACCGTGCAATACTTTTCACGACTATCCAAGACAGTTCCAAGATATTCATGGCTGTAGAAGTAGCGAATAGTCCCATCAATGGCCAGTCCATCACAAGTAAACATATAATCATGTTCAAAAACTTCTTCAAGGAGTTGTTGACTTGTATCAAACCCTTCTGGGAGAGAAGTTAAACGAGATACCCCTTTTGCGGCTGACCCGTTTCGGGCTTTTACCATAAAATTAGATGGTAACGGTTCTTGTGGATTTAATAGTCGGGGCTGATTTACATGTCCCTCTACTTGTTGTCGCATGCGCTTTTTATCCTTGTACAGAAAACCTAAACGCCACCGCCCTTTTTCTTTTGACAGGAATGAATGAACCAACGCAACAATATCCATGAGATCTTCATCCAGGGTAAAAAGGTCTTCGATATCCGAACGGCTGTCAAAAAAATCTAAAAGAGTCCAAAGCTCGAAATCGTCTAATACAAAAATTTGTTCTGTGGGAAAGCCACGATCGACATAGGCCGATCGAAGTGCAGGAGGACACACAATTGCAAGATTTTCAGAATATGGAACCTGTACAGTAATAGGAGAATAGCGGTAAACAAAATACTTCATGAGAACCTCCTAAAAATAATGAGTTTCTTGGAGACACCAAGCTTCAGCTGCTAATAGCTGGCGACGAACTGTTTCAAAGTCCTTTCCAACGAAGGACAGTCCCTGTACTGCATCTGCACTATGCTGGGCAGATTGGATTTTTCTACCGATTTTCGTATATAAAATCGTATCATAAATTCCAAACTCCTCTAATTTTTCAGGTGTTAAATCGGGAATTCGTTGTAGTACACCTGATTTTTTAGCAGTCAACAGCCATCCTACTGCCGGAAAATGCTCTGGTAATTCAGGAAGATTATGCTTACCTACCGCAGTCAGTAACAGAGCAAAGGGATCCTGCCCAAACTTCCTTTCCAGATTTTGGCGAATCCGTGCACCTCCCATTCGACAGGCAATCTCCAAGAAAATGATCTCTTCACCAGTATAAAAAACTTCCAAGTGAAATAAATAAGTATCTTTGGAATCGAGTGACCTAGCCAAATGAATAGCATAGTCTCTCAAGGGAGCATAGTCACGATGGTTCTGCTCCAATGAAACAGCAGCAGCCGAAATCCCTTCCTTTATAAGTAATGGATTATAAAGATAGCGAGAAGGCTCACAATAGATGACTTGACCAGAAGCAAGGAGACCCTCAATATGGTAAATATCTCCTTCAATATACTCTTGTAGGAGCAAAGATGGAAAATCCAAGTCCTCAAGTCTTCCTACTCCCTCACTTGCCTCTAAAGGAAATGTGTCTACTGAACCTGCGCCAGCTAAAGGCTTAACAATTATTTTTCCATGAGTTCTCAAAAACTCTTCTGCTTCCTGAAATGACTGAACCCTAGTACTATTCGGAACCCTGAAACCTAACTCCCGTACGCGTTCGGTCATCACATTTTTGTTTCGAAAAACCTTGGTCAATGCAGCACTCTGACCGGGAATTCCATAATTCTCCCTCAAGCGAGCTGCCACTTCAACATCAAATTCATCTAAGGCAAGCAAGGCATCCAAATGCTCCTTTTCTAGCCAGTTTCCACAAACCATCTCAATATTTTCTTGATAATTTTCAACCATAACCAAAGTTACATTGGCAGGTTTTTCCTTCTCAAAAGCCTCTCGTTTACCCCTATCAATAAATAGAGCATAATCATCTCCTGATTGTAAACAATCATAAATTGTTGTATACCCCAAGCTAAAGGGGTGCAATAATCCAATTCTCATTAGCGATAACTTTCTAGCGGATTCGCATATTGATTCCGCGACCAATCCCGATGATAAGCAAAATTCTCTTTCGGTTGTTCCAACTCCAGTTCAGGATCTATCCATTTTTGAAAAAGTTTAAGAGGAAGTCCCCAAGTATTTAGGGCATATTCTGCCGAAATAACTTTCTTACTTCTCCGAATTCTCATTAAGGCATTTTCTACTGTCAATTGATACTGCTGATACATCGGATGCAAAAATGGGCTTAATTCAGGAAAAGCGTCTATAAACAACTCAAAGCTTAAATCAGCTAAATCCATCTCAACAAATAACTCCCGCGCCAATTTCTTCACCACATAGGCCTGTTTCTTATGCCCCGCATCTCCGACCGCAGATAGAAGTTCTGTTAACGCCTCGCTCTGACTCAATATAAAGTGTGTTAAGCTATGACTATTAGTCTCCTGAAACATTCGTTCATAGCGAGACTTCCACACACAAGTTTCATAGATGGAAGCAACACCCTCTTGAATCATTTCCATCCGACGTGGAAAGAAGACACTGTCCAATTTAACCAAGGACTTTCCATGGTAATCCACTAAAACATAGTTCATAATCGTCACCAAGCCTTCGTGATATCGGATACAAAACTTTACATAATAATGCGTTCCTTCAATTGGCAGATTGCAATACAAACGGTCCTTAGGAATCGTTATAAGACCAACATCTAACTGCTGCAGTTCCTTTTGAACAGCCTCAATATCGGGAGCAATAACAAAAATATCCTCATTTGAAACCTGTAGTTCCAAAATTTCGTCCACAAATTTCTGCATAATCTGCACATACCTAACAGGCTCAAACGAAAATAATCCAATTAAGTTTTGAAAAGGTGCTGCTAATGGATTGACTAAATTTGAAGGATAGGTTGTACGAAAGCAGGCTTGCTCCTTCATAAAAATACCTGACTCATTAGTCGTAAAACTCCCAACCTCGTCTTGAATAGGTGAGAAGGTAAATAGATACTCATCGCTGCGAACAAGTGGAGAAGAAGATAATTGTTGAGCTTGATAGACTTTTTGAAATAAGTCACGAAAGATAGCATTTCCCATTGATGCTCCCCTTTTCATTTACACAGTTGATTGAAAACAACTCTCCCTGACCTTTTGACATGATCTCTTCCCCCATCTCTTTAACAATGTGTTTTGAAACTTCAGAAATTAGAGTAATAGATGGGTGGCGACCATCAATTTGAAATGGTGAGCGTATTTTCTCTACATAAAATTTGAATCATTCATATTCTGGAAAGTAATATTCACTCCCAATAGGAGAACATAAAGCATCGAAAATTGAATCATTACACTAGGATTTATTTCCAAAGAGGCTGGTCTCAAGTACCACCCCCTTAATTTTAGTTAGTGAAAACTTTCTGATAAATAATACTATAAATAACTAGTTGAATCATTTCGATACAAAGTTAGATATTTTTGAAAAAAGCCAAATTCCTACAAGGATGGTCGCTCCATTGATGACCAGTCCAAGTATTTGGATATTATCATATATGCTAGGGATTAACAGGCTGAGAATGGCAAAGAAGGTATAGAGTGTCACAATAGCTGAATTCACCAAGGATAGCTCATCATGATTGTAACTTGCATAAATTAGTTTGTTAAACATATTCCCGGAGATCCCGATAATTACAAATCCCAGGAAGAGGAAGAACAGTTTAAATTGAGGAATTGGTATCAAAAATACCAAAACAAAGGACAGCCCTGACAAAATATAATCTAAAGGAAAAAAGACTCGAGGATCCATCTTGACGTAAGGTGCAAGGATTGCCCCCAGAAGATCTGCCCCACGTTGTAGCCCTAAAACCAAACCCAGATAGGCTACCGAATAACCTTGAGAAATCAGGTAAATCGGTGTAAGAGTCAGCAACAAATCCGTTCCACCACTCAAGACAGCTTCTGTCAAAACAATATAGAAAGAATCCTTAGATTCTGATAAAGCCTTAAATGACGCAGCTCGATCGATTTTCACTCCCTCAACATCTTCCTCCATCTCATCCCCCCTAGAATCTGGAATACGCAGGCGGAATAGGAAATAAAGGGCCGCGATAAAGAAGGGCAAACTGAGCTGCATCAAGACCAAGTAAGAAATGAATCCTAAAAGTACAGATGCAACAAAGTTACTGGTAATATCCAAGACATTTCCTGCCAAATATTGGATATCTACTGACTTGTTAAGCAATTCATCATTATTATCCAGGACAGAGGGAATGACCTTCATCTGCAGGTTATTCAAACAGACAGTCACAAAGCTAAAAAGAAAATTCAAACTCACCATCCATGGCAGTGGCCAAGCCTGTAGCAAACAGAGTAGAATACCAGCCATGATGGCAAGCTGGACCAACTGCAAACTCAATATTGCTAGGCGATTCCTTCGAATAGCTTGTAAATAAGGTCCATAAGCAGCTGCAAACAAACGTGGTAACATCCCAACTAGAGTAAAGAGGGATAGACTCGCAGCATCCACCTGATAAACCTGAACTAAACCAAGTGATAACGCAATCAGGTAAAAAGAATCCGCAATATTCCTGCTCGCTGAACTTAGGATAAGTCGATAAAAATTAGGGGTTAGATTAGCCCGTTTCTTCTTCATGTAAAGTCACCACCTTCCAGTCTAAACAGTCTAATTGCATATAAAATGGCAGTTTTTTTCCTCCAAGTAAAACACCAAATATCTTCAGCAAAAATAGCTTGATCGAAATATATGAAATTAAGTGTATCAAACACCAAGATTTCTGTCATGAGTCATTTGTGCAAAATTCTGAATTGTTTTACAAATAAACTTTTTATTTCCTAATCCTTGTGATACACTATTATAAATATAGTACGTTAGGAGGAGCATATTATGACCATACTCTTCATAGGCCGTCGTGAGTTCTTAGCCCAAGCTCTCTCTCACATCTACAAAGACCTAACATTTGATCTATACTTAAAGGATTGGACTGATAGTTATTTAGATATCATTGCCCAGAGACATCCTAGAATGGTTATCCTTGAGATAACTCGACCTGAACGACGGGCATTTTCTGCTTGCCAGGTAATTCGTCAACATTTTCCTGAACAAGCAGTGCTACTTTTTTCAACTCATTATCGCGAATACTATTTCTTAAAAAGTCAAGAATGTGCAGCAAACGGGTATCTCCACCAAGATCTCAGCATGAAAGAAATAACAAACGGCATTTCAGATATTCTCTCTGGGTTGCCATCCTTCCCTTATTCTACTGTCAATTTGCAAACAAACTTGACGCCTCGAGAAATAGACATCTTGTATCAATTACGTCAAAATCATACCCAAACTGAAATTGCAGCCTTACTAAACATCAGCCGTCGAACAGTAAACAATCACCTCACCCATATTCAAGACAAGTTAGAAACAAATTCTAGCTTAGGCTCCGTCTTACGGGCTATTGAGTTGGGAATTTTATAGTTCAAAAGTGAATGTCCGGCTCAAATGGAAATTTCTGATCCATTTATCTTACGTCACATTCTTATACTCGAAACAGTTCGAAATCTGAAAAGGCAATCCGATGAAGACAGAACTGAGGGTTCGGCGAAGAGGATTAACACATTCAGATTTTGAAATGTAATGAGTATTAAATACAAGAAATTTTAGTCAGAACAACTCAGAAGTCCAGACCCCTTCCATGCATTTCAGGACGTTTTCACGACATTTTAGAACATTCCTGTTACAAATCCCCAATCATCTGATAAACTGTCTTTGAAAACCAAGTAGCCTATCAAAGTGATTTCTATTTCCTCGGTTGTGACCATTACGCTAGTTTTCTAAACATCTTGACCGCAACCACAACCAAACCTTTACTGAACTTCCACGATCCTACTTTGAGGGAAACTTGGTTTTCTGCCGAGAGGAAACTCTCGGTTTTTTTGCAGCAAAAAAGAGGAAGTCTTCATCTTCCTCTTTCTTTATTTTAGTGATTATTCACCTTTTGCTTTCGCAACGATTTCTTCTTGTACAGACTTAGGTACATCTTCGTAGTGGTCAAATACCATCATGAAGGTACCACGTCCTTGTGATGCTGAACGAAGAACAGTTGCATAACCGAACATTTCAGCAAGTGGTACATAAGCACGAACGATTTGGCTGTTACCGTGTGCTTCCATACCGTCAACACGTCCACGACGAGCTGTAACGTGACCCATAACATCACCAAGGTTTTCTTCTGGAACAGTGATGGTTACAAGCATCATTGGCTCAAGGATCGCAGGTTGAGCAGTCTTAGCAGCTTCTTTCAATGCAAGAGATGCAGCGATCTTGAAGGCTGTTTCAGATGAGTCAACATCGTGGTAGGAACCATCGTAAAGTTTAGCTTTCACGTCAACAAGTGGGTATCCTGCAAGAACACCGTTAGCCATTGACTCAACCAAACCTTTTTCTACGGCTGGTACGAATTCACGAGGAACCACACCACCGACGATTGCGTTTTCGAATTCGAAACCTTTTCCTTCTTCGTTAGGTGTAAATTCAATCCAAACATCACCGAATTGTCCTTTACCACCAGATTGACGTTTGAAGAATCCACGTGCTTGAGTAGCAGCACGGAAGGTTTCACGGTAAGATACTTGAGGAGCACCTACGTTCGCTTCAACCTTGAATTCACGTTTCATACGGTCAACAAGGACATCCAAGTGCAACTCACCCATACCAGAGATAACTGTTTCACCAGTTTCAACGTTTGTTTCAACGCGGAATGTTGGATCTTCTTCAGCCAATTTTTGAAGGGCAATCCCCATCTTATCTTGGTCTGCTTTAGATTTTGGCTCAACCATCAATTGGATAACTGGTTCTGGAACGTTGATAGACTCAAGGATAACTTTAGCTTTCTCATCTGTCAATGAGTCACCAGTTGTAGTGTCTTTCAAACCAACAGCGGCAGCGATATCACCAGCGTAAACTGTTTCAATTTCTTGACGGCTGTTTGCGTGCATTTGAAGGATACGTCCGATACGCTCACGTTTACCTTTTGAGGTATTCATAACATAAGAACCTGAGTTCAAGACACCTGAATATACACGGAAGAAAGTCAAACGACCAACGAATGGGTCTGTCATAATCTTGAATGCAAGAGCTGCAAATGGCTCTTCATCAGATGCAGGACGAGTTTCTTCTTCTTCAGTATCTGGGTTGATACCTTTGATAGCTGGGATATCAAGTGGGCTTGGAAGGTAGTCAAGGACTGCATCCAACATCAATTGAACCCCTTTGTTCTTGAAGGCAGAACCACAAAGAACTGGGTAGAATTCTACGTTGATGGTAGCTTTACGGATAGCTGCTTTCAACTCTTCGTTTGTGATTTCTTCCCCTTCAAGGTATTTCATCATCAAGTCTTCGTCAGTTTCTGCAACTGCTTCGACCAATTTTTCACGGTATTCTTCTGCTTGCTCAAGGTATTCAGCTGGGATGTCCTCTTCAAGGATATCTGTACCAAGGTCGTTGGTATAGATTTCAGCTTTCATCTTGATCAAGTCAATAATTCCGCGGAAGTCATCTTCAGCACCGATTGGCAATTGAATTGGGTGTGCGTTTGCTTGCAAACGGTCATGTAGAGTGCTTACTGAGTAAAGGAAGTCCGCACCGATTTTATCCATCTTGTTGGCAAATACGATACGTGGAACACCATATTCAGTAGCTTGGCGCCATACAGTTTCTGTTTGTGGCTCAACACCAGATTGGGAATCCAAAACGGTTACCGCACCATCCAAAACGCGAAGGGAACGTTGTACCTCGATTGTGAAGTCCACGTGTCCTGGGGTATCGATGATGTTAACGCGTGTGTCTTTCCATTGAGCAGTTGTCGCAGCGGATGTGATTGTGATTCCGCGCTCTTGTTCTTGCTCCATCCAGTCCATTTGGGAAGCCCCTTCGTGGGTTTCACCGATTTTGTGGATTTTACCAGTGTAGTAAAGGATCCGCTCAGTAGTTGTAGTTTTACCAGCATCAACGTGAGCCATGATACCGATATTACGAGTTTTTTCTAATGAAAATTCGCGAGCCATTTGTCTCTCCTATAATTTATTTTTTTAATATTATACCATATTCCAAGAAAAGCAGATAGGTAAGACCCACCCGCTTCTCCTGAATTATGCTGGTACATCCTCGTACCTTCTAATTGAACCCGAGTGGCCTGCTTGCAACGAAAAAAGATAACTCTCATTGAACGCAAAGCATTCTGCTTCGATTTCCTATTTTTCGTAGGCAGGCTCACTCTTGGTATCTTAATCTTAGTTGAATTTTAGCTACAAATGTCTGCCAAAAAGATAAAATCTCCTAGCAACCGAAATTGCTGCGTCCATTTTCCTATTTTGGCTAGCATTTGTTTAACGCTAAAATATCCTATCTTACCAGCGGAAGTGTGCGAAGGCACGGTTAGCTTCAGCCATACGGTGAGTATCTTCGCGTTTCTTAACAGCTCCACCAGTGTTGTTTGCTGCGTCCATGATTTCTTTTGCAAGACGGTCTTGCATTGTGTGCTCACCACGGTCACGCGCGATTTGTACCAACCAACGTAGACCTAGAGTTGTACGACGCTCTGGGCGAACTTCAACTGGGACTTGGTAGTTAGAACCACCAACACGGCGCGCACGTACTTCAAGAACAGGCATGATGTTTTCCAATGCTTGCTCGAAGACTTCAAGTGCATCATTACCAGTTGCTTCTTTGATTTGATCGAAGGCACCATAAACGATAGATGCCGCTGTACCACGTTTACCGTCCATCATAACACGGTTGATCAAACGTGTTACCAATTTAGAATTGTAAAGTGGATCTGCTAATACTTCGCGCTTAGGCGCTTGGTTTTTACGACTCATTCTCTCTTATCCCCCTTCTTATCCTTTAGGACGTTTAGTACCGTATTTAGAACGACCTTGTTTACGATCGTTAACACCGGCTGTATCCAAAGCACCACGGACGATATGGTAACGTACCCCTGGAAGGTCCTTTACACGTCCACCACGGATAAGCACCACACTGTGTTCTTGCAAGTTGTGTCCGATACCTGGGATGTAAGCAGTCACCTCGATCAAGTTGCTCAAACGTACACGAGCAAATTTACGAAGAGCTGAGTTCGGTTTCTTAGGTGTCATGGTACCAACACGAGTCGCAACACCACGTTTTTGTGGTGAGTTTTCACGAGTTGGGACACGTTTCAAGCTGTTGTAACCAACGTTCAAAGCTGGTGATTTAGATTTTTCTACTTTTGATTTACGCGGTTTGCGAACCAATTGGTTAATTGTAGGCATCTACATTCTCCTGTAATTTTTTATTTTTGGATATCAGGCACCGGTGACAGCCCTGAGACGGTGTACTTTTGCAACATTTGTCAGCACGTCTCTGTACACTTTTGAGAGACCAAAAGTAAAAAGTACCGTCAACTATAGTAGCAAATCCTTCCGCTTCTGTCAATTGTTTTTTGATAAAAATAGAAAGAAAAAGCGCAAAAAACTAGCTCCTCTGACATCAAAAGAGCTAGTCTTGTTCCCTATTCTATAACAGTGCTTTCACCTGCCGTCGTACTCTCCGTTGCCGGAACCACCGGTTGCGGTGTCTCATAGGTTGGAACAGAGTAAGCTGGCTGCGGTTGCTCCACATAGGTGGTTACCTGGCTAGCCGCTGGCGCTGCCGGCGCAACTGGCGCGGCAGAAGAAGGCGCTGGGGCTGCCTCTTGTGAACTTGAGGAAGAACTCAAGGTTTGAAGATCCAAGCCCAAGACAGTCGCGACAGCTTGCAACCGATTGTTCAAGTCATTTTTCCGATCTCCGTCTGGAAGAGCATCAACCTTTTCCTTAGCCGCACGTAGGTTTCCCTCATTCTGCTCTTCTTCAACTTTTTTCACAAGATCCTCTGCCTCTTCAAAGGCTTCTTCTTCTGGCGATTTGCTGCTAGAGGAAGAAGAGGAGGAGGAGGACGGTGCTGTGATTCTTGTTTGGGATTGTTGACCTCGCTGCATGCTGCGTGCAACTGCTAAGCCCATCATCAAGACCAGCATCAAGAGGGCCAAAATAAATATGCGCACCCAAATGGAGCTCTGGTCAAACCGATCTAAAAACTGCTTCACTCTGTAACCTCATTTGTACTTTCTGTAAAAATATTTCCAAGTTCAACATCTACCTGCATCGCATCCACGTCAATCTTGGTCACCCGTAAGAGGGAGCGGTAATCAAAAGCTTCACGCTTCTCTTGGGCATTGTCAGCAAAAACGGCAACACCTGCCAAGCTGGAATCAAACTCATCCAAAAGGCTAATCATCCCACGAATGGTTCCGCCGCCTTTGAGGAAATCATCCACAATCAGTACCCGGCTGCCAGCCGGCAAGCTCCGCTTGGAAAGAAACATCTTTTCAATCCGTGAGCTAGAACCAGACGCATAATTGACGCTGACCGTCGAACCTTCCGTAATTTTCAAGTCCCGCCGGACAATGACAAAGGGTACGTTCAGGACGTTGGCTACCGCATTGGCCAAGGGAACCCCTTTGGTCGCGACGGTCATCACTGCATCAATAGGCTCATCTTGAAAGGCCTTGGCAATAATACGACCAATGCTCTTCAACAATATTGGGTTGCTCAAGAGATCGGACAGGTAAATATAACCTCCCGGCAAAATCCGATCACTGGCTGATAATTGCTCCCGCAACTCTTCTCCAATCTGGAGACTCTCTTCTTTAGAAATGGAAGGCTTGAAAATGACACCCCCGCCAGCACCTGTGATGGTCTCGATATGACCAACTTCCATCTCTTCAAAGGCCCGCTTAATGATCACAATATCTTCAGAAATAGAAGATTTAGCCGTTTGATACTTGGACGCAAATGTATTAAGACCAGTCAACTCATACGGATGGTTAATCAAATAGTTGGAGATCACAACCATCCGCTCACTTCTTCTTAATTTCATTTCTTCAACCTATTTTTTCTTGTTTTTTACAATTATATCACATAACATGTAAAAACGTTCGGCTTTTTTTCATTTCCTCTGGTCTTTCAGGAGGGGCTGAAGAAGAATAAATAGAAAACTTCGCTTATTTTCCCCTAGCATCCTTCGGAATTTATGCATCCCCTGAAATCCAAGAACAATCTTTGACAGGTATCACCATCCGTTCCACCATTGCTCTGCCTAAATCCCACTTCGTCTGGGCTAGTCTTCCAATAGCGGTTTATAAAAGTTTCGGTTGTCCAAAGCAAAAATACGGGCAGTCATTTCACCAGGACCTACCTTGTCTAAAGCGCTTGTCATCATCATCATGCTGGCGTCCATGTTATCAATCATATGGATAACTTCAGCTTCCATAACCTGTGGTCGGACCGGGCTACCGTATTCCAACAAGCCATGGTGGCTGAGGACCACATGGCGAAGAAGAACAACATCTTCCTTTTCATCGTCGATACCTAACTCCACCAAGACCTTGGTGATTTCTTCATCAATCAAGGCAATATGGCCAATCAAATTCCCACGTACAGTGTACTCAGTATGGTCTGGGCCTGTCAACTCAAGCACCTTGGCTAAGTCATGTAGGAGAATGCCCGAAATCAGTAAACTCAAATTTAGTTGAGGGTAGATCTGAACAATAGACTGGGCCAGCCGCAGCATGGTTACCGTGTGAAAGGCTAATCCTGTTTCAAAAGCATGATGATTGGTCTTAGCTGCTGGATAGGTATAGAAGGCTTGGTCATACTTTTGAAAAAGAGCCCGAACCACGCGCTGCCAGACTGGATTTTCAATTTGGAAGATGCATTCCGAAACATACTCCCGTAATTGGACCGGGTCTACCGGTGGCTCTTCCTTGTAGAGAGCCGGATCTGTTGGTTCACCAGCCCTAGCTAGGCGGATCGAAAGCTGATTAACTTGTGGAGTATTGTTGTAAACTTCCCGCCGTCCACGCATAAAAATCACGCGTCCAGCTTGAAAATCTTCCACATTTTTCTCTTGAGCATCCCAAAGCTTGCCTTCAATCTCCCCTGTATTATCTTGGAAAGTGAAAGCCAAGTAATTTTTTCCAGCCCGAGTCTGCCTTAAATCTGCCTTTTTGATGAGGTAAAATCCTTCAAAGAACTCATCTTTTTTCATTTGATTAATTTTCATGTTTTCCCTCCTCTGTCCATGAGAGCAAGTTGGCAAGGTCTAGTTCTTCTTCTAATTCAATCTGCCGCAAGCTGCGCTCAATGGCTCTGCTGCGGACTCCTATCAATTGGTCTAGACTGCCGCTTGCGGTGCGCAGTTGTTCTTGGGTTTTGTCCAAGACCCGGCCAAAGTTTTGAAATTCCTTTTTGACCGCAGCCAGGACTTGGCTGATATCCTCTGCGTTGCGCTGTAGGTGAAGGGTCTTAAATCCAACAGCTAGCGAATTGAGCAGGGCTGCCAAGGTCGATGGTCCAGCCAGAACCACCTGTTCTTCCTTGCGCAACTGATCCAGAAAGAGTGGATCTCGAACCAGCTCTGCATAAAGGGCCTCCGTTGGTAGAAAGAGGATCCCAAAGTCTGTGGTTCGCGGTGGCGCAATGTATTTTGTTTTGATGTCACGCGCAAATCCCTTGACCGCCCGTAACAAGTCCTTACGTGCCTGGGCCACCGCCTCCTTGTCACCTTGGTCAAAAGCCTCTTCCAGACGGTAAAAGGATTCCAGAGGGAATTTGGCATCAATAGGTAAGTAGACCTCCTGCCCGGACGGTCCTGGAAACTTAATTGCGTATTCCACCCGATTTCGTGATTCTGGTACTAAGGCAAACTCCCGCTCATATTGATGCGGCGCCAACATATCTTCTAAGATTTGACCCAGCTGGATCTCCCCTAGAATTCCTCGACTCTTACTGCCGGAGAGGACCTTGTTGAGGTTGCCCACATCTTGAGCCACAGTCCGCATCTCACCCAAGCCTTTATTCACACTCTCCAACTGCTGGGAGACGGTTTCAAAAGAAGTGCGCAAGCGACTTTGCAGAGTCGTTTCCAATTTCTCTTCCACGGTTTGCCGCATAGCCTCTAAGCGGGCTTCATTAGACTCCTGCAAGCGACGCATTCCTTGCTCCGTCTGCTCCCTATTTTGAGCCAGACTGGTCCGAACCTCCGCTCGCAAGTCCTGCATTTCTTCCTGGATGTTGGCTTGCTGACTAACCAGACGGTCGGTCAGCTGCAATTCCAACTTACCTTCACGTACTTGGGCATCCTTGGCCAACTCCGTAAAACGAAAATCTAGTTGGTCCGACAAGCGGTCAATGTGGTTATCCCATTCCCGCTTTTCCTCCTCGCGCCCCCGCTGCAACGCTTGATAAAGCTGGTAGCCCAAGAAAATATTCACAATTCCTAATAGTATCAGCACCAGCTCCATGGTTCACCTCCTGTCCCGTGAATAGATGATAATAGCATAGCCCTTTTCCACCCGCAGACGAATCGGACGGTCTAAGAACTCATTTGATCCATAAATTTTTTTATAAAAATAATTAGAGGCATTAAGCGGATACCGAGCTCCCTCTATCTCAAAAGGGCTATCCGGTTCCACCATGAAGGAAACATAGGTGAATCCAACTAGGGGCGCCACGGTCTGCCAGCCAGGACCGCGGTATAGGACCCGATTCTGGTCGTCCACCAGCTGAACCCGATCTAGGAGAGGAGCGAATTCTGCCTGACTAGGCCAAAACAAATTGGCCAAACTATGGTCCAAGCGGCCTCCCAAGGCCCCATAAACCGTTACTTCTCCCTGCGGAAAATATTCCAGCACCACCCGAAGGGCTACTTCTAAATCGGTATCATTCTTCTCTGCCGCCAACTCCACCACATGCTGGGCATGCTCAAAAATACGGTTCCGCTCTTCAATCGTCACCGAATCAAAATCACCAACAGCCCAATCAAGCGATAAACCTGCTTCCAATAAGGTTAAACAACCCCGGTCAACCCCAATGGTCACCTGGTCCTCAAGTGGCAAAGAGAGCCCTAAAGGCCCTCCTGCGACAATTACAATCTTAGTCATTTACACGTAACGTCTGGCGGAGCTTGTCCACCCCCTCTTCCAGACCCCCGTTAAATAAGTAACTACCCGCTACAAAGACATTGGCTCCTGCCTCTGCCGCTAGCCCAATCGTCTTGTCATCAATACCACCATCCACTTCAATGTCAAAGTCTAGGCCTTTAGACTCACGCAAGGCTGCCAACTGGCTAATCTTCTCCAAAGTCTCCGGCAAAAAGGCTTGACCTCCAAAACCAGGATTAACCGTCATGACCAAGACTTGATCAACCAAGCCCAGCACATGTTCGATGGCTGAAACCGGTGTTCCAGGATTCATAACCACACTGGCCTTCATCCCCAATTGCCGGATTCGTTGCAAGGCTCCATGAATATGAGGAGTTGCTTCCACATGAATGCTGATGATATCCGCCCCCGCACGCGCAAACTCCTCCAGATGACTCTCAGGGTTGCTAACCATCAGGTGGCAATCAAAAACGAGTTGGCTGTGACGACGGAGACTGGCTACCACACCTGCCCCAAAACTAATATTGGGGACAAAATGACCATCCATAATGTCAATATGCACATACTCCGCACCGCTAGCTTCAATCCGTTTCATATCGGTCTCAAAATTCGCATAATCTGCACTTAGAATCGATGGGGCAATGAAGAATTTTCTCATTTTTTTCCTCCCTTTTTGTAGGTCACACGGCGCTGCTCCACTTCACTCAGGAGCTGCAAGTAATTGTCAAAGCGGAAGGTCGCAATAGCACCTTCCTCCACGGCTGGTTGTACAGCACAAGCTGGTTCGTGGCGATGGGTACACGTCCGGAATTTGCAGTCATGGCTGAACCTTCGAATTTCCGGAAAGGCATTGTTCAAGTCTTCTGGCTGACTAATTTCATAATCAAGAGAAGAGAAACCTGGAGTATCCGCAATCTTACCTCCAAAGAGATCGTAAAGGGTTACAGCCCGCGTCGTATGGCGACCCCGACCAAGACTGGAGGAAATCTCTCCCGTCTCTAAATCCAGCCCCGGCGCCAAACGATTCAGTAAGGTCGATTTCCCCACCCCGGTCTGACCCATAAAGACCGTCAGCTTATCATGAAGCAAGGGCTCTAACTCCTCTGGTCGACTGACCATGGGATAACCAATACCAGTATAGACCTCTCGGATAGAATCCAGCTCTGCGGGATTCGCCAATAAATCTGTTTTCGTCAAATAGATAATGGGGGAAATCCCCTTGTGCTCCAGCAAAACTAGGAATCGATCTAACAGATTCAAATTCAAATCCGGCTCCCGAACAGAAACCAGAACAACCGCCTGATCGATATTGACAATCGGTGGTCGAACCAGCTCATTTTTACGCTCTGAAATCGCTAAAATATACCCCTCAGATTGCTCCTCTGCAGAAAATTCTACCCAATCCCCTACATAGGGAGTCTGGCCTTTTTTTCGAAAATTTCCCCGAGCTCGGGTTTGATAGACCTGACCTTCCGCTTCTACATAGTAGAAACCAGCCAAGGCCTTAATAATGCGTCCTTGCAAATTCTTTCTTATCCTTTCTGCTCTTCAAGCGCTCTCGCTAGGCTGGCAAACTCTTCCAAGCCTAGGGTTTCACCCCTCACGCTTGGCGCAATCCCCGCCGCTTCCAAAGAACGGCTAAGCCAGTCCTTGGTTTCTGGATCCTTACCGAAATAAGCCTGTAGGTTATTCCAGAGTGTCTTCCGACGATGGTGGAAACTGGCCTTGACCAATTTAAAGTAAAAATCCTCATCTGAAACTTCTACGGCCGGTTGAGGGAGACGTGTCATTTTCAAAATCGCACTATCGACGTTCGGCGCAGGAACAAAAACTGTCCGTGGAACAATGAAAGCCACTTTGGCCTCCATATAGTACTGGACAGCGACCGACAAGGAGCCATAATCCTTAGTCCCCGGCTGCGCCGAAATGCGATCCGCCACTTCCTTTTGCATCATAACAATAAATTCCGCAAAGGGAATGCCACTTTCTAAGAGATGCATGAGAATCGGAGTCGTGATGTAATAAGGTAAATTAGCAACAACCTTAATGGGCAAGTCTGGATTGCGGAAACGGCTTAGCTGCTCCGCCAAATCTACCTTGAGAATATCAGCCTGTACCACTTGAACATTGTCAAAGTCTGCCAAGGTTTCCCCCAAAATCGGAATCAAACGCTCATCAATCTCAAAAGCCATCACCTCAGCCGCTTGTTCAGCCAAAAATTCGGTTAAAGCCCCAATCCCTGGCCCAATTTCAATGACATTCACTTCCTTGCTCAACTCAGCAGTATCCACAATTTTCTGCAAAATATTGGTATCCGTCAAAAAGTTCTGCCCAAATGATTTCTTAAAGGTAAAACCATGACGCTCCAAAACAGCACGCGTCACACTATAATCTGCTATCCTCATATCTATATCCCATCTGTTACTCGAAAGATTTCGAAATCTGTCTAGGCAAGCCGATGAAGGTTGAACTAGAGGTTCACCGAAGAGGCTTAACAAAGACATATTTTGAAATATAATGAGTATAAATCTTTTACTACTATTATACCCTATTCTCCAATCCAAACCAAACAGAGCCAATAAATAATCGAGAAGGAGGGGATCATTGAAAGATCTCTTTTAATATTAAATGGATAACAATTACAAACCATAACCTAAGGTTTATATGCTTAAATAAAAATCACAAAAATCTGTTTTTTCTTCCGTTCAGAACAAATTGACTACCATTCAGAACATTTAGGTTTAAAGCACCACTTACCGTGCTATACTGGACCAGCAGAAAAGTATCTCTAACGAGGCGTGTTCGGATAACGCGCAGACGGTAGCTCCATATCTATAGAAGGGGGTGTTGCCTATGAGCACATTGTCAAAAATCTATAGAGAGGAGAATTTCTTTTGGACTGGTTTTACCTAGTCGGATTGACTATCGAATTTCTTTCCCTGTTGATTGAAATCCTTAGCCTCTATCTCGACTACCACAACCAAAACAAAAAGAAATAACCGTCTGACTTTAGCGAGGTTGACGGTTATTTCTTAACTTTTCATGCTGAGCTACCGTTCTATACGGTTCTGCCGAGGGATGAGCACCAACTCATCCCTTTTTCTAATTTTAGTTTACCACCTTCCGTCGAAGAAGTAAAGGGAAAACTTGGAGTATACGGAATCTAAAGTTACTTTCTATTTCGCGCTAATGAAGATTTATTCCAAGCATGGAAAATATATGAAAACACCAACTACACACTGTAACAAAATTTACTTCTAGAATAGATAACTTTAGAACCATACTTCTTTTCGGGATGAACATTCTCCCACAATTATCACTTATTTTGGCGTTTATTAACAACAAAAATAAAAAATGACAGCCAGCCGCTATGAACTTGATTGATTGATTAGCGGCTAACTGTCGAATATCATTCGTCCCAATCGTAGTCACAAGATGAAACGATCTTTTTTATCTTGTGACAAGTGCATAGCTTAGTCAAATTCCAAATAGAATTTGACGTTTGTTGATGAGTTGGTTCACCAATCATCAACAATAGCTAAGCGTAAAACGGTCTACTTGAGGTTGAGCGGGAACTCAACCTCTCTCATAACAACTATAGCAGATAGTTTGGACAAAGGCAAAAAATTATCGGTTTGAATTCTCAAATTCATTTTTCGCCTACAAGTATCTACAGCAGTTTCGCTAAGGAACTGCTTTTTTATTTATAGCATTCGAAATCCTTAGCCTCTATCTCGACTACCGCAATCAAAACAAAAAGAAATAACCGTCGTACTTTTAGCCTGGTAGACGGTTATTTCTTAACTGTTTCACTTGAGCTACCGTTCTATACGGTTCTGCTGAGGGATGGGAGTGTGACCGAAATTGGTCATTTTGAAAAAATGCAATTTTGTCGTCACACCCCCGCACAGTTGATTAGAATTGTTCAGAGCTATCAAAGCGATGGAGCAATTCAATCAACCACTGCGCTAAAGAATTAGATTGTAATTATAGAAAGAAAATTACAATAAAATTCACAAATATATTCCCTTTTTCTATTTTTAGTTTACCACCTTCCGTCGAAGAAATAAAGGGAAAACCTATGAATAACTTATCACATAGTCGCTCCCCTTTTGGTAGGAGACTGATACAAAATTCTCAACTTTCCTATTTGGATAGTAAAACCACTTTGACGCAGTGGTTGATTGGTGTTTTCGTTCGCCCGTTAAGCTCCGAAAACAACCTAATCAACTTTGCGGAGGTGGGACTACGAACTAAATTTTAATAAATTTAGTTCTGTCCCACTCTCTATCCCCTAAAATCATTCCGTCTGACGAAAAGAACGAGTAGGATACAAGATCCGAGGATGGCTGGGACAAAGGGAACTCCCCAAAGTTGAGGGCCCCAGTTGCCAAATAAGGTTTGTCCTAACCAGGAGCCCAACCAGCCAACAAGGATATTGCCAATACAGCCCATGCGGTCTTCACGATTGGTTAAAGCTGTAGCTACTAGGCCTGTCAAAAAACCTGTAAGAAGGGAAACGATCATAAAATCCTCCTAAATAGCCCATTCACCCTGACGGAAGATTGGAACACGGCTACCGTCTGCTCGGATACCATCAATGTCCATTTGACCTGAACCAATCATAAAGTCCACGTGGACGTCAGACTGATTCAAACCTGCTGCTTGTCGTTCTTCCACAGTCATCTCTGTTCCACCCTCAACGCTAAAGGCATAGGCAGAACCGATAGCCAAGTGGTTTGAAGCATTCTCATCAAAAAGAGTATTGTAGAAAATAATGCCTGATTGAGAAATTGGACTTTGATGTGGAACCAAGGCCACTTCTCCCAATGAACGAGCCCCACGATTTTCAAAGACGAGTTTTTCCAGTGTCTCTTGACCGCGACTAGCCTCTACTTTGGTGATCTGGCCATCTTGGAAGTGAATCTTGATGCCTTCAATAATGGTGCCATTGTAGCTAAGAGGCTTAGTGCTGGTTACATAGCCGTCTGCTCGGCGATAGTCTGGAGCAGAGAATACTTCTTCAGACGGCATATTAGCCAAGAAATAATCCCCTGCTTCATTCCGGCTACCAGCACTTTCCCAATGATGGTTTTCAGGCATACCCAAAATTAAATCTGTGCCTGGAGCTTGGTAATGGAGGGCTGTAAACTGTTCAGCATTGAGAATGGCTGCCTTCGATTCCAATTTTTCTTCATGGTCAATCCAGGCTTGGATTGGATCTTCTTCATAAACTCGACAAGTTTTAAAAATTTGATCCCAAAGTGCTTCTACTGCGGCTTCTGAACTCAAGTCTGGAAATACTTTCTCCGCCCAAGCTTGACCAGCAGCTGCCGCTACCAACCAAGAAACTTTGTTGGATTGGGTTGCTTCCCGCATGGGAGCCAAAGCTTGGTTGGCTGCTCGAACCGACATCGCCATCCGGTCCTCAGGAACACCTGCTAAACCATCTGGATCGATGGAGCGAAGTGCTAAACGACTCACGCGGTGTTCAATTTGATAGTTCATGCGGGCGATAACATAATCCGGAATCTCTGTCAAAAACGTCTCATCCGCATGGAGCAGCTCTTCTTTCTGGATGGCTTGATCGCTCCATTGAACCACGACATGACCTGCACCTTGGGCATAGGCTTCCGCGACAAGCATACGTGTAAAGACTGCCTGTTCCACTTCCGCATTGATTAAAAGAATTTGTCCTTCTTGCACATTTAGCCCACGTTTGATTAAGAGATGAGCATACTTTTTCAAAAGATTTTCAAAATTTTCCATTCCTATTTCCTTTCTTGAGCCTAAAACAAATCATCAAAAAGGCTCAATTGGTTGTCTTCAGGCATATTTCCTAAAATGCCCATTTCATTCATTTTGTCGACGAGGGTAGATGAGAGGCCGCCGCGTTTGCGAAGCTCCGTCTTACTGAGGAACTCCCCTTCTTCACGCGCTGCCACCAATTGTTTGGCAACGTTCTCTCCCAAGCCTTCCAAGGCAACAAAGGGCGGGATGAGCGTATCCCCATCAATCAAAAATTCAGTCGCTTGGCTACGGTAAAGATCCAATTTGCCAAAGACAAATCCACGCTCCAACATCTCATTGACCAATTCCAAGGTTGTGTAAAGATCGTTTTCGACATTGGTAGCTTGGTTATTTTTCCGTTTTTCACGGATGTCTTCCATCCGAGCCTTGACAGCCTCTAGTCCACCGGACATGGTTTTCAACTCGAAAGCCTTGGCACGGATCGAGAAATAGGCACAGTAATAATAGATGGGATGGTGAACCTTAAAGTAGGCTACCCGGAGGGCCATCATCACGTAGGCCGCCGCATGGGCTTTGGGGAACATGTATTTGATTTTTCCACAGGACTCAATATACCATTCGGGTACATTGTTCTCCTTCATAGCCTCGATATACCCATTCCGTTCTTCTTCGGAAATTTTCAACCAAAGTCCCTTCCGCACGCGCTCCATAATAGTAAAGGCCATCTTTGGTTCCAAGCCCTTGTGCATGAGGTAAACCATGATGTCATCCCGACAGCCGATAACTGTTGACAAATCCGCAATTCCTTGGCGAATCAAGTCCTGAGCATTTCCCAACCAAACATCGGTTCCGTGGGATAGACCAGATAGCTGTAACAACTCCGCAAAGGTTGTCGGATGGGTCTCATCCACCATTCCCCGGACAAAGTTGGTTCCAAATTCCGGAATTCCTAGCATCCCCGTTGAGGTACCAATCTGATCCTCCGTTACCCCTAGAATCTCGGTTCCCGAGAAGAGGGCCATAACTCCCGGATCATCCGCCGGAATTTCCTGCGGATCAATTCCGGACAAGTCTTGCAGTTTCCGAATCATGGTCGGATCATCGTGTCCCAGAATATCCAATTTTAAGACGTTTTCATCGATATCGTGGAAGTTAAAGTGGGTCGTCTGCCACTCCGCCGTCACATCATCCGCCGGATACTGCACTGGCGTGAAATCATAGACATCCATATAATTGGGAATTACAACAATCCCGCCCGGATGCTGCCCCGTTGTCCGCTTAACCCCCGAAGCACCAATCGCCAAGCGCTCAACTTCGGCCTCCGAATACATCTTTTGATAGTCGCGTTCATAGCCTTTGACAAAACCAAAAGCGGTCTTATCTGCCACCGTACCAACCGTTCCAGCCCGAAAGGCATATTCCGCTCCAAAGATATCTCGGACATCCAAGTGGGCACTGGGTTGGTCGTCTCCAGAGAAGTTCAAATCAATATCGGGAACCTTATCCCCATCAAAGCCCAAAAAGGTTTCAAAGGGAATGTCCTGCCCATCCTTTTTCAAAGGAAGACCGCACTCCGGACAGTCCTTATTAGGGAGGTCAAATCCAGAACCAACCGAACCATCCGTGATAAATTCACTATACTGACAACCTGGACAATAATAGTGAGGCGACAAGGGATTGACCTCAGTGATTCCGATCATAGTCGCAACAAAAGAGGACCCTACAGAACCACGGGAACCAACCAAGTAGCCACGCTCATTCGACCGTTGCACCAACATTTGCGAGCTCAAGTAGATCACGGCAAAGCCATTTCCCAAGATAGACTTGAGTTCTTTTTCAATCCGCAAATCGACGATGTCCGGGAGCGGATTCCCATACATTTCAAAGGCCTTCTCATACGTCAAGCGGGCAACTTCTTCCTCTGCCCCTTCAATATAAGGCGTATAAAGATCATCCTTAACAACTTCCACCGCTTCAAATTGACGGCTGAAATTCTGAGTATTGGTCACCACAATCTCATAAGCCAACTCCTGACCTAGGAAAGCAAAGTCATCCAACATCTCATTGGTTGTCCTAAAATGAGCTTGGGGTAGTGGAGCTGGCTCTGCCTTCTCACCGTAGCCAATCGGACGGTTAATCATGGCTCCTTGGCCTAAACTACGAACAATGATCTCACGGTAAATGGCATCCTCTGGCTCCAAGTAATGGACGTTCCCCGTCGCTAGAACAGGCTTGCCAGCTAGACGACCAACCTCAATCAATTGCCGAATCAGGTCTTGAATCTCCGCTTCACTCTGAACCTGCTCCTGAGCCAACAGCGGAGCGTAAAGGGCAGGAGGCATGACCTCAATAAAGTCATATTGGGCAGCCACTTCTACCGCCTTCTCAAGTCCCTTGCTGAGAAGGGTGTCAAACACCTCCCCTTCCTGACAGGCTGACCCCATCAGCAAGCCTTCCCGATAATCTTCCAATACGGACTTAGGAATCCGTGGAACACCCGAAAAATATTGGGTATTAGACAAGGAAACCAATTGGAAAAGATTTTTCAAGCCCGTCTGGTTCTGGACATATAAGGTTGCATGTTTGACCCGTGCCTTCTGATAAGAGGATGGATTAATCACCTGTTTGTTAAGCTGGTCAAGATTGGTAACCCCAAACTTTTCTGCTACATCCTTGATAAAGATAAAGAGCAGGCGACCGGTTGCTTCCGCATCGTAATTGGCCATGTGGTGATGTTCCAACGCAACCTGGAAGCGCTTGGTCAAGGGACCCAAACCATGCCGCTTATACTCTGGATACAGATTCCGCGCAAACTCCAAGGTGTCAATCACCGGCTGGCTAATCAAAGGTAGGCCGTGCCGCTCATAGTTAACATTCATGAAGCCCACGTCAAAGGTTGCATTGTGGGCTACCAAAACAGCATCTCCACAGAATTCTTGGAACTCCTTTAGAACCTGCTCCAGAGGTTTAGACCCCCGCACATGGTCATTGGTAATTCCAGTCAAATTCGTGGTGAAGGCCGACAAGGGATGACCTGGGTCGATAAATTCGTCAAACTCAGCAATCACATTCCCCTTGTACATCTTAGACGCCGCCACCTGGATGAGATCATTGTAGACAGCCGACAGACCTGTAGTCTCCACGTCAAAGACCACATAAGTCGCATCTGACAACTCAAGATTCTGCTCATTGTATACAATCGGAACCCGGTCTTCGACCAGATTGGCCTCCATCCCATAAATCAGACGTAAACCAGCCTTCTTAGCCGCCTTATAACCATGCGGGAAGCTCTGCACGTTCCCATGATCCGTAATGGCCAAGGCCTCATGACCCCACCGACTGGCTGTTGCCACCAATTCCTCCACCTCTGGCAGAGCATCCATGGTCGACATATTGGTGTGCGCGTGAAATTCCACCCGCTTTTCGCCGTCTGGCATCAAATCTTTCCGAGGATGATGGCTAATTTCCTTAACCTGCTGCACATTCATGGTCAGAGTCTGCGTGTATTGATTCAACTCCACATTCCCCCGGACCCTAAGCCAAGAGTTTTTGCGGATCATCTCAAACTTTTTAGCTTCCTCTTCATTTTTTGCCCATTTTTGCAAAGCAAAACTCGACGTATAATCCGTCATCTTGAAGGAAATCAAGACTCGACCCGTCCGCATAACCTTATGCTCCAAGGCGAAGACATAACCCTCAAAGGTTAGTCCCCGTTCCTCCCCTTGCACATCGATCATAGGTGTAATCTTAGACTTGTCCAAAGCCACAGTCGACGTCGACCGTTGCGAATAATCCGGAACCGGTGCAGGCGCTGGAGCTTCCTTAGGAAGAGACTCTTCCAGAGACGCCAAGGATTCCTGAGCCGCCAAAAGCGCTTGCGCCCGCTCCTCTTCAAAGAAAGTCCGCTCCACCTCAGATAAGGCTTCCTCCACCTGAAGCTGGCAGGTCAACTGACCCAGACCAAAGTCCTCCAAAGCCTCCTCCAAACACGGAAGATACTTCTGGGTAAAATGGTCCATATCCAGATTAGCAGCCCCCTTGAGGTAGAGAATTCCCTCATCTAAAACTACTTCTAAATCCTTAAAGAGAGACTTGAATCCCTGACTGGAACAAGGCCCCTCTTCAAAAGCCTCTCGATAATAAGCCTCTACTAAACCCGGCTCTAAAACTATCTCACGCGCCCGAATCCGGAAACGTGCCTGATTACCGGTTTTGGAAAACTCCTCTGATAATTGCTGCTTGAGAACCCGATAAGCCTCAATCGGCAAAACCCGATCAAAGACAAAGGTAAACTCCCAAACCCGACTCTTCTCATGTAGGATCACCGAATCCAGCTCCGCCCCCTGAAACAAGGAAGAACGCAAGAACTCCCCCGGCAAAGCAATCTGATTCATTAAAAGCTGAAATGTATTTTCCATGCATCCTCCTGTATCCCTCTATTTTAACACAGAGGAAGGATGAGGACAAAAAAAGACCAGACGAAATCTGGTCTTTCCACTCAATTACTGATAGTAATCAAGAATTATTTTACAGCTGCAGTGTTAGGAAGAACTTTTTGTCCTTCTTTAGCTGGTTTAGCAGCTTTCTTAGCATCATTTACAGCAGCGTCAGTTGATTTAGATTCTTTTGAACCTTTTTCAGATGAAGATGCTTTACTTGATGAAGAAGTAGCTGATGATGAAGCCTTTGTTGAAGAAGACTTGCTTGATGAAGACTTGCTTGATGATGTCTTATTAGCATCTTTTGAGCTATCATTCTTATTAGATGATGAAGGTACATTTGGCTGTGGTTTAACACCATCAACAGCTTTTGAAACATATGTTTGAGTTACTGATCCAATTGCAGTATAAACAGTTCCAGCTTCAGCTTTATCGATAGCTACTGACCAATTGCCATCTGCATCAACTACAGCACTATAACTCTTAGTAGACTTGTTTGGTAATTGAGCCACAACTGATACACTCTCTCCAGCAGCACCTTTACCTGATAACACTACAGAACCTGCTTTAACATCATAGACATTAAATACAACTGTTGTTTCAGGTTTTTCAGCTTCTGGTTTTTCAGCTTCCGGTTTCACTGCTTCTGGTGTCCCCGCTTCTGGTGTTGGTTTTACTCCGTCAACAGCTTTTGACACGTTGGTTTGCGTCACTGATCCAATTGCAGTATAAATAGTTCCACCTTCTGCTGCATCCACAGAAACACTCCAATTACCATCTGCGTCAACTACAGCACTATAGTTTTTCGTAGCGTTGTTTGGTAATTGAGCCACTACAGAAACGCTCTCTCCAGCAACTCCCTTACCAGATACAACTACAGAACCTGCTTTAACATCATAGACATCAAATGAAACAGTTTCTTCTGGTTTTGTTTCTTCTGGTTTTGTTTCTTCTGGTTTTGTTTCTTCTGGTTTTGAACCTTCTGCAGGAGCAACCACTACAGGCACAGTTTTCTTAGGATTTGTAAATGGAAGTGAATTACTTGTTACAAGGAATTTTTGACCTTCCACTGCTGCATCTACAGGAACACTCCATGTACCGTCAGCTGCTACCACTGCAGAATAGAATTGACCCGTTGCCAAGTTTTGAATAGTTAGGTTATCATTAGCAACACCAGTTCCAGAAAGAATAGTATCACCAACTCCTACAGGATTCACAATCATTGAAGCAGAAACTTCATTGGCTACAACAGTATTATTTACACCAACAGATGCGATAGGTTCTGTCGCTACAGCTACGACCGCAACTGCAGCAAGAGCCATGGTCGAAACCAACAATTTTTTCTTCATAATCTTCTCACTTTCTAGGCCAAAGCCATAAACAATTTATAGGATTTCTCTAAAAGAAACAACCTACTACAATTCTATTGTAGCACAAACTAAATTGAATACAAGCTAAAAAATGAAACGACAAGTTTAAAAATACGTTTTCTTCTTATATCCAAAATGAACTTTAAGACCAATCCTAATTGAGTAAAGCGTGATTTAGTCCTAACCCCATTACTTCACAATGGTCTAGACAAAATTCATCATCTTGATATACTGGTACTACCGTACTACCTATCTTTTAAAAATTGACACCTTTCCCATCAAAAAAAAAACTAGAAAGCGGATAGGCTCTCTAGTTTCATGTTATTTATGAATAAATATCTAATGTATTATTACTCTTCACGTGTTGGTGTATAAACCAATTTTTCAGCATTTTCTTGAACAAAGCTTTGAACTTCACTGTCTGGAATTTGGCGAAGATAAAGATTTGCACGAATGGAAGGATCTTCCTCACGACAAGTTGAAAGAACCAAATAACGATCATCCGCCTTCATAGTCACACCTGTTTTTTTAATCTGAGCGTCTTTATAGACATTTTCAAGCTGTTCTACAAAGTCTTGATCAGAATCAAAGGAAGTACGATAAAAAGCAGTGGTTTCAGGAACGATAATCATAGCGATTGCTTCATAATAGAAGGTCCGTTCTGGAGTTTCAACAACTACATAAGGATGAGCATCAAAGAATTCTTTCTCGCTGTAAAAATTGACATCGTTAAACATGCGACTATCTGGAGCTTGACTTCCTCGAGCATGTCCGAACAACCAAGTTAGACGATCACTAAAGTCTTTTTTGTTGTCCATATCCATAAAGACAGTTCCCATAAATGGCTCATTACCACCATCAAAAGTCTTGTCCAAATAGGTTTCATTATCTGTAGTCTGGACAACAGGTTCATCCAAATTTGTACCTGGTGCATAAACATAAGCTATAGTATCTGGATTGGTAGCAAGCAAAGGCTCAAACCGAGCTTGAAGATA
This sequence comes from Streptococcus sp. NLN64, assembly GCF_015831295.1. NCBI lineage: Bacteria > Bacillati > Bacillota > Bacilli > Lactobacillales > Streptococcaceae > Streptococcus > Streptococcus sp. NLN64. The sequence goes on along the minus strand of NZ_JADXDQ010000011.1, from coordinate 4,911 downwards.
AGCTTTTTCTTCCTCAGTAGGTTGGTAAGTAGATTCCTGTTTTGCTTGTTCTGTTTGTGATTGAGAGCTTGATGAAGTCTCTTCGCTACTGTTTGACGAAGAAGAACTACAACCAACGAGAATTAGTAAAAGACTTGAAAGAAGAATTAATCCAGCTAAAAGGGAACGTAAATGTTTTTTCATTTCTAACCTCTAAAACAATACAAGAAAAGCGAGAGTCTAAAGCGGAATAATCCATTGCCTAGTCTCTCGCTTTCAGCACAACTAATCTATTCGATTGTCAGTCTTATTATTTGACAGCAGAAGTGTTAGGAAGAACTTTTTGTCCGTCTTTCTTAGCTGCGTCTTTTTTACCTGCTTTAGCTGCTTTTGCTGCATCTTTCTTAGCTGCTTCAACTGCAGATTTTACAGCTTCTTCAGTTGATTTAGATGCTTCTGAACGGTCATCAAGGTTAATTTTCTTACCTGTATTCTTTTCGTAATCTTCTTCGATACGCATTTTGTTTGGTTTATTAGCTTGCTCAGGTGATTCTTCATGGAAGTTACCTTGAGCTTTAGCAGCTTCAATGTATCGTTGGCTCAATTGTGCTAAATATTTATTGCGTGTTTCTTTTTTAGCTTGTTCAAGAGTTTCATCATACTTAGCTTGAGCTGTGGCTACATTTTCAGCATACTGATGATTAGCTTCAGCATTCACTGCTGAATCCAAAGCTTTCTGAGCTTCAACAACGGCAGCTGTTTGTTTAGCTTCGTTAGCAATATCTTCTGCATGTCCATCAACAACCATTGTCGCTGCATCCATTGCATCACGTGGTGAAACATATGATTTTTGGTTCAATGGATTTTGAGAATACATGTTACGTCCATTAGTTGAACCTTCAGTAGTTCCTGTTTGAACGTCTGCAGAAACGACAGACGCACCTAATACAAGTGCTGCAAGTGCAGCTGTAGAGAAAAGTAGTTTTTTCATAGTTCGTTACCTCTTTATAAATATTTACTCAAAAATTATTTAACTGCAGCTGTGTTAGGAAGTACTTTTTGTCCTTCTTTTGCAGAAGCTTTAGCAGCTTTTTTAGCTTCCTTCACAGCAACTTCAGTAGATTTTGTTTCTTTTGAAGCGTTATCAGATGATGATGAAGTTGAAGTCTCTTCGGCTGAAGTTGAAGAGTATGTTGAACCTTTGATGTTATCGTAATCAGCTGAGTTTGCACGTACTTGATCAACTTGTTTTTCAAGATCTAGAGATGGATCAATGGTACGACCATTTTGAGCTGCTTCTTTTTTGATAGCGTCAATTTGATCTTTGTTATATCCATTATCAATAGCTTCCTCACGATACTTCTTGAATGCAGCGATTTCTTCTGGAGTATATCCTTGGCTTGCATTAAAAGCATCTTGTGCAGGAGTATTCTCAACAGCTAATACAGTTGTTGTCACTGTCAAAGCAGCTGCTGCAAGAACTAGTGTTGAAGTAAGAATTTTTTTCATAATAAAACCTTTCTTTTTTAAGTCTTATGACTCTAAAAAATTTATTGCTTCGACAGTTTTCGCAGCAGGTTTCTTCAACAAGAAACTCTACAGCACTATCTATAGCAATTCTATTGTATACATAAATAAATCGGATGTCAAGTTTTTTCTTAACTTTTCCTTAAAATCAAAAATTTTTACGAAGAACCTCATATATGGATGGATTTCGTGAAATTTTCATGAAAATTAAGGTTGCTTTAGAAAGTAAACCAGGGGTTGAAATCCCTTGGTGTTACTGGATTTCCGACTTATCTGTAACAAAATTGATTATATAAACTTGCTTCTCGAAAGTCAAGTATTTTAAGTTGATTTTAAGAAAATCTTCCTACTTTTTGATCAATTCTTCGAATAAATGGGTGAGAGGTTTATCTGAAACGACTTCGACTTGGTAGTTTGGCCCTTGTAGATTCTGGCTGCGAAGGATTTGCACACTGCCATCTTCTTTTTTGATAAAGAAGTAACGGAAGGTGCTATCCCCCTCATTGGCTCTGTAATCAAAAATATCTAGAATTTGATCCTGGTCAGACAAGGTCTGGCCATCCTCAAAAACTAAATCCACCTTCTTGGAATCAGTAGCGTCAAGAGTACTTGGGGTGACCCAGGTATAGCTGCCTGAATCCAGGCTATCTAGATAGCTCTGTAGGGTTTGATGTTTTTGATTGCTCCATTGAACTTCTTGATTTGACCCCTGGTTGCTGCTTGTCGTGCTCGTTTCAGTCTCGCTTGCTTGACTGCTTGAACTAAAGTTAGAGGATGAAGAAGTATCCCTCTCCTCTTGGTTACTTGCGGTGCTCGGACTTGCAGAACTGCTACTTGTAGAGCTTGTGCTTTGCTCGACAGAACTTTCAGCAGTCACAGCACTGCTTGAACTTGCTTCGCTACTTGAGGCGCTAGTTCCTTCTTTTGATTGTCGGTGGTAACGTTGACTAGCTGTGATTTGACTAAAGTCACTAACCGGGCCTCGGTCCTGAACCCAACGAAGGGTCTCTAAGCGTCCATCTTTCAAGCGGAGTCCGATTGCGACATCTTGACCTCCATCAATCATCCAGGATTCGGGACTAATAACATTCCATACTTGATCCCCTTCAAGAATTTGATAGACACCTTGTCCTTGGTCTTGCAGTTGGCTAATCTGGAAGCGAGCAGTCCGTCCATTTAACTGAATCTGACCACTTCCATCTGCGTTGAGTTCAAGGAAGCCATCCTCAGTCTGCCAGCGCCCGATTAAGTTGGTTGGAACTGAGTCTAAAACCACACCTTCATTTCCACTACTTGATGTGCTTGTCTGTGTTTCTTCTTCCCCACTACTTGAAGAAGTGCTGCTAGTGCTACTTGAACTAGAGGAGTTAGAAGTGCTTGAAGATTTCCGAGCTTCCGCTTCTTTGCTTTGGGAGGCAGATGCCTGTGCTGCCCTTTCTCGACTTTGGGACGCTGATACACTGGCTGCTGCAGCCTTAGCTTCCTCCGAAGCCTGAACTTGTGCTTCCTTCATGGCTGATTTGACGCTAGCTCCAAAATCCAAGGCAACCTCAACTTGATCACTTGCTGCCGAAACTTCAACCGTTTTGGATTCAGTAGTAAACTCTTTGCCCATATAATAGAAGGAAGCATGAATCTCCAGTTTCTGATCTTCCAGCAACAGCAACTTTTTACTCAATCCATCCGCAACCTTTTTACCATTCACCATGAGTTTGACCTGGGAATAATCGCTTGCCTGGCCCGGTAGTGTGGCAACCAGCTCTTTTTCCACAGCCGTCAAATCCATCTCCAGTTGGTTGCTTTTTGCTTTTTCAAAAGGCAAAAGAAGATTTGTATCCAGCCGACCAAACTCTGTTGAGGCTAAAAGGGCTAGAGGTTGATTGGTAAGTTTAACACGTCCTAAATCAGTGGCTTGGTTTTTAGGCACGGTCTGGCCGTCTATCGTTAGGGCCTCGAGATTAGAGGTTACCTGTACCGCAACAGGGTAAGAGGACACGCGGTAAGTATCAAAAAAGAAAAGTGTCTTACCATCCTCAACCAAACCCAAAACCTTGTTTCCACCAGCATCTTGGTAAACCTTGGCTCCAGCCTTTTGATCCTTCAGTTCCTCTAAAATGTCTTCCACTTTTAAACCATTATCCTCAAGGTAGCCCACAAAGCCCTGAGCGTCCTTGCTTGTCCACTTACTACTTGGCGTAGACAAGAGCTTAGCTAGCTTCTCATAGTCCTCTGCCTGAACAGCTTGCGAAAAGCTACGAATGGCCGCATCCGGTCCTGTAGCTTGAACAACATAGGCTCCCGTGCCCAAAGCCAATCCTACTATAGCCAGGCCAGTCAATTGAGCCTGTTTTTTTCGATTCCATCTAGACTTATTCCGTCTTCCTTGCGTCATATGCTCACCTCGATTCTCAATTTCGAAACCAATTCGTTACTACTATTATAAAGGGAGGAAAAACAAGAGTCAAAAAAAGACCTCTTGCGAAGTCAAACAAATATGAAAATGAAACCTATCTTTAAAGCTTGTAAATTCGATGAAAAAATTGGACAAAAAAGACCCCATAAGGGGTCAGAACTCCGCCAGTAGGACTCGAACCTACGACATCATGATTAACAGTCATGCGCTACTACCAACTGAGCTATGGCGGATAAAGAAAAGCTAAGCGACTACCATATCTCACAGGGGGCAACCCCCAACTACTTCCGGCGTTCTAGGGCTTAACTGCTGTGTTCGGCATGGGAACAGGTGTATCTCCTAGGCTATCGTCACTTAACTAAATTTTCTATTTTTTTGGCCCTGGCTGTGTCGTCTGCGATTCGATAATCCTTAGATTTATCTCATCTTGACTTCTTGCCATCTTCCAAAAAAATGTTAAAATTTTATTTTTCTCGAATCATTTGGACTTTTCCTTGTCTCGGTAATCCTTAGATTGACCTCGACTGGATTCCTTGATCTCATCCAAATTATTTTTGAAAAATCTATCTCTGAGTGTTAAGAACACTCAAAATTGAATAGCTATACAGGATATTAAAGCCGTCCAGCTTGCTGGCGCTTCAAAGGAAAAATAGGAAATCAGACGAAGTGTCTTTAGACACTAGGAAGATTTATCTTTTTTCCACAGAAGCGAGGCTGTATTCAACTCCACTTAGAAAGTCTCAAGTCTAACCTCAACTTGCATTTGAGTTTGTCATTTCTTGACTTCGGATAAGTCTTCGAGCTATTAGTATTAGTCCGCTACATTGCTCACACAACTTCCACTCCTAACCTATCTACCTGATCTTCTCTCAGGGCTCTTATTCATTGCTGATGGGAAATCTCATCTTGAGGTGGGTTTCACACTTAGATGCTTTCAGCGTTTATCCCTTCCCTACATAGCTACCCAGCTGTGCCTCTGGCGAGACAACTGG
>NZ_JADXDQ010000109.1:0-1499 GCF_015831295.1 Streptococcus sp. NLN64 | reverse complement strand
TCTATCAGTTGCGTAAAAACATAGTCTTTAAAGTCAAGAGGCATTTCTGACCCTTTTATCTCGGTCTTTACATCAAGCTCTAGGTCAGGATTGTGCTTTAAGTAGTTAAGCTTGGCTTTTCTAAAAACTCGTTTTACTTTTTTAGGGTTTTGAGTGCTTACACCAGCTATGATAAAAAACCTATTATGTTGGCTATTGCTCGTGGTGATACTTCCTGACTCGTCTAAATAATAGTTCATGCTTTCCTTTCTAAAATTGCTATTGGATTGATCCGCTGGGCGCGTGCTAGATGGTACGGTCTGAGCCAATGACGGAAAAGATTTTGATATGAGTATCCTCGGGTATTTTAATGCCTTAAGTCAGAAAGGATTTTTTTATAAAATTCGATGACTTTTGAATACCCTTGTTGTTCTAATTCCTTGAAAGGTGTGTATGCGAATTTATTGAAAAACAATGCGTGTTTTTTGGTATTTGGATTTGCTAAATCCATTTCTGACAGTAGATTAAAAACGGTATCTATTTCATAATCAGAGATTAAGAAGCCACTTTTGATGATGAAATTGCTAAATTGTTTTTTTGTTTCTTTTTGCTGTTCGGCGTAGTCTCTTTTTGAAGAGCTTACAAAAAAAGCTTCATTTTCCCCTTTTACGTGTACTTGATAAATTTCTTCATCATCGTAACGATTAACATCATCCGTAAAGCCCAGCAGGTAACCCATGCTAACACCGAAAAAGTTTGCTAATGTTTCGGCTTTATTTGACTTTATGGTACTTTCGTTATTTTCCCAACGGGAGATTGTCTTTTCATTTATTTTTAGAACGTTAGCTAATTCTTTCTGAGTTAGCTTTTTTTCTTTTCTTAATTCTTTCAACCTATTCATAATTTTTACACCTTTCATAGAAGATTATAACATCTACTTAGAAAAAAGACAAAAATGTCTTTTAAAAAAATCAAAAAGTAGTTGCATAGTACAAAAGTGTCTGTTATAATCTTACTCAATCAGACAAAAGTGTCTGAAAACCTCTCTCCCCAACACCTTTCATCTTTCAACCTATGGGGAGGGAATTTTTAAAAGAAGGAGGCAAGCAAATGAGCAAACTCAAAGGGTACAGGGTTATGCTGGGGCAAACCCAAGCAAGTATGGCTAAAACGCTGGGAGTGTCTACACAGTCTTACAACAATAAAGAGACAGGCAAGACCCCATTTTCAAATAGCGAAATGCTGAAGATCCGTGACATGGTTCGGGCGATTGAGCCAAATATCACCATTGATGACTTATTTTTCAGTTAGGAGACCCACCATGAAAACAGAACAATGGAACGGCTATCCCATTCGGTTCGTAGACCATGAAGGCGAATGGTGGGCGGTAGCAAAAGATATTACTGACGCTTTAGGAATTAAGAACACAGGTCAAGCCCTAGCTAACTTAAAGGGTATATCTAAAACATATACCCTTACAAATAGGGGAACTCAAAAAGTTCTTATCATTGATGAAAAAT
>NZ_JADXDQ010000108.1:0-1519 GCF_015831295.1 Streptococcus sp. NLN64 | reverse complement strand
AGAATAGTATTATTTTGGTTTACCATATCCCTACATATCCCACTTTTTAAAGCGTGACCACAATAGCATAGTATCACGCGCCACGGTTGAACTATGTTATAATGGTTTTGTGACCTTGCTAACAGGTTCACCAGCGAAGTTTCACCGAGGAACTTTTTAGCTTTCGTTTTTTTCAGCCCCAGCACGGGGCTTTTTGTATGCTATAATGATTGTGTAAGTACAAATAAGTAGCTCACGCTATTACCAAAGCCAAGGGGAAGGGCATCCTTTTTGGCTTTTTTTACGTTTCGGCGAATTTGAGAAAGTAGAACCGCTGGAATGGGTCGCTATTTTGTCAAAATGGCTAAAATGTGAAAATAGGATTTCCCAGAACCTCAGAAAACCTCAAATAAAAAACTTGACAAAACTTGACTTTTTTCACGGGTCAAAGGAAAATCTCCCGCTATCGAATTGACTTGCTGGGTCAATCGAACCCCGAGCGAACGCCGAGGAAAGCCCGAGAGTATAAGAAAAGGCGGAACATGTACGCCCCACCTTTTTAGCTAAATAACAAAAAGAAAAGCCCTTAACTGCTGGCTGGCTATCCACACAGGTAGCTTACGAAAAAATACGCAGACACAGACAGAATCACAAGTAGCTTTCATAATAAATATAACCCCTTTTTTATTAAAAAGCAATAATTTTGTGTAGTTTTGTCTAAAATTTTCGTCTTGATTGTTATTTTTTAGCTAAAAAGGTCTTTACATTGACAATGACCCCATGGGAAATATTGGCAATGCTGGACATTATTTACATGCAATTTGTGAAGTAGTTGGGCATTATTTGAATAGTTATGCCCCCGAGCAACCTGCTTAAATATTCGGTGTAGGTGATTGGCTAGAATATCCGCAATCTGTATCATGGTATGAGTCGCAGAATCGAAAAACTCTACTCGTATATCAGGCGTTTTATTATCCTCTACACATAACCGAGTTTGTAGATATTCCTCAAGGGCTTTTAGACTTTTAACGCTTTTGTTTCGCTCGTCTAAATCTAACCTCACGGGTTCGTAACTTGTGATTAGATTGTTTGTTTTTAGATACATCAAATAATTAAAAGTGATATTGGGTTTTTGTCTTAGATGATCTTGAACGTTATGATTATCGAAAACCAAGAAATTGAAAGTTATATCAGTTTTCTCTATCAGTTGCGTAAAAACATAGTCTTTAAAGTCAAGAGGCATTTCTGACCCTTTTATCTCGGTCTTTACATCAAGCTCTAGGTCAGGATTGTGCTTTAAGTAGTTAAGCTTGGCTTTTCTAAAAACTCGTTTTACTTTTTTAGGGTTTTGAGTGCTTACACCAGCTATGATAAAAAACCTATTATGTTGGCTATTGCTCGTGGTGATACTTCCTGACTCGTCTAAATAATAGTTCATGCTTTCCTTTCTAAAATTGCTATTGGATTGATCCGCTGGGCGCGTGCTAGATGGTACGGTCTGAGCCAATGACGGAAAAGATTTTGATATGAGTATCCTCGG